>CAISOH010000155.1 GCA_903887005.1 uncultured Bacteroidota bacterium
ATTTATACTTGTTTATGCAGGTACTGCTATTACAGCAAATTCACAGGTATTTACACATTTAAATGAAAATTTTGATGTTGCCTGCGTCACTGCGCCATCATATTTCGCATCCTACTGGCTTCATTACAACCCTATACCGGCAACAGATCCTCCAGGCGCATGGACTTGCAGTTCATCCAACGGGAATCATGGAACTCCTGGTATGGAATGTACCGGCGTTTATGGAGTTCCAACTATCTATCACCTGGATACATCTTATCTTATTACACCTCAGTTGGACATTACTGGTTTATCAGGAAAAGTTTATATAAGATTTGACACCAAGACTGATAAAATAAATCTTGGTGCAAAAATTACTATAGAATCTACAATCGACAGTGCATTTTCGCCCACCAGCATTGTGGATACTCATTATACTAAATCGCCTACTGTAACGCCCGTGTTCGGGACTCCGGATTCATCTGGATGGGTTACTCATGAGGCAGATATTACATCATTAAGAGGCCATAATTTTTATATCGCTTTCAGATATACATCTACTGCGTCAGCAGGTAGTGTATGGTACCTGGATAATGTTGTCATGACGCAAAATTCTATCCTGGAAGTTCCTGAGCGATCAAATGACGCTTTTCTGCTTAGGGTTATTGGCAACAGTACCCGGAATGAAATAACTATTTCTTACAATACACAGTTAGCAGGCGATTGTTATTTATCAATTTATGATATGAAGGGTCGTGAGGTGCATAAAGAGGTATTTAACACCCTGGGTGGTAATGAAAATTATCTAATTTCCGGACTGGACCTGCACCCGGGTATGTATTGCATAAAGATGGATTGCGAAAATTCATATAGAATTACAAAAGTAATGATCCAATAATTATGGGAAAACTTATGGATCGCTCACTTGTTTCTAATGAAGTTATGTAGTATAATAAAAAATATTTTTAAGCGGTACTAACATTTCGATCTTAATATACGTCTATATTACAGCGATGGGAGTTTCTCATCAATAAGTGACAGCCCCTGTAATAACCTTCAATTTATTTTATTTTTTATTAAGTTGTTTCGACGTTGCTTAGCTGCGTCTAAGATTATCATTGTCGAAACGTTTAAAAAAACACTCTTTTAATTTTTAATCCCACGAATCAATGATTCAGACAAAAAACTTGTCTGAATCATGTCAAATGGGGGAGCTAAATCCAGGAGCTATACCGTGCCAAACTGCCAAATGGTTTAATATCGTTCAATAATTCCTGCTATTCCCTGTCCTCCGCCTATACATGCAGTAACAATGCCATATTTCTTGTTCAGGCGTTTTAAATCACCAAGTATTTGTATGGTCAGTTTTGCGCCGGTGCAGCCAAGCGGGTGCCCCAGTGATATGGCGCCTCCGTTGATATTTACCTTTTCGGTGTCCATACCCAACTCCCGTATAACAGCTAATGATTGAGATGCAAACGCTTCATTTAGTTCTATGAGGTCAATATCACCAAGTGTCATACCGGCCTGCTTTAGTACTTTGGGAACAGCCTTCATAGGCCCGATGCCCATAACCCTCGGGTCAACACCCGCGCTGGCGCAATTTACCAGCCTGCCCATAGGTTTCAGGCCTAATTGGTTCATCAGCTTTTCACTCATTACCAAAGTAAAGGCAGCGCCATCGGAAGTTTGTGAAGAATTGCCTGCAGTTACCGAACCACCCTGTGCAAATACAGCCGGGAGTTTACCAAGGGCTTCCAAAGTAGTATCAGCACGGGGGCCTTCATCCGTATCAATAATCACTTCGCGTTCCGCACGCTTATTCTTTTCATTTACATAAACCTCTTTAACTTTTATGGGCAGAATACCTTCTTTGAAATAACCGTTTTGAATTGCATTGAGAGCTAGCTGGTGGGAGCGAAATGAAAAAGCATCCTGGTCTTCCCTGGATATGTTGTAGTCTTTGGCTACCTGTTCTGCAGTAAGCCCCATATTCAGATAGTAGTCGCCATTTGCTTTGGCATATTCATAGTTGGGCATGGTGCGCCATCCGGCTGCAGGTACCAGGCTCATACTTTCTGTTCCTCCTGCAATGATGCAATCCGCCATCCCCATTTGTATTTTGGCGGTAGCAATGGCAATTGCATCAAGGCCGGAGCCGCAATACCGGTTAATAGTAACCCCGGCAGCCCATTCGCCCACGGCCTTATTTGCTATAATGCGACCTACCTGCAGGCCTTGTTCTGCCTCAGGTATAGCATTGCCAACGACAACATCGTCTATCAGTTTTATATCTAATTGCGGAACGCTTGCCAAAAGCCCTTTTATCACATCAACTGCCAGGTCATCAGGCCTGTAAAAACGAAATCCCCCGCGTTTTGATTTTCCTACTGCTGTCCGGTATCCGGCTACTATATATGCTGTTTGCATTTGATTAAATTCAAAATTCAAAATTCAAAAGTAAAAAGAAGTTATCCAAAAGTCATTTAATTAAAAATATTTCAGGCTTTTGAATTTTTGAATTTCCTTGTTTGTTGCTGTTAAAATTATGAAAAGCATCTTTAAACCTGAAAAAAATAACAAGACACAAGATATAGCAATCTTATCTTTACTTCTATTAAAAATAGTATGCCGAATATGAAACAGCTTGTAGTCGTCTTAATTTTAATAATCACTGCATTTTCTGCTATTGCGCAAGATGTTACCTACATCAGGCTAAAGCAGGAACGGGTATCCTGGTCCCCAAAGGGTTTCCATATTACTGATGTAGCAGATGACCGTGTCGAAACTGCCTGGATAGGGCAAATAAACAAAGGTGGTAAAAAAGAAAAAGTAGCCTTTCAAAATGGTGCTATTGCTTCAATAAAAGGCTTTATTATAAATAATATAACACAGGATAAGTCAAAACAACCAATTCGTATGCACTTATCAAAGATTGATGTTGAAGTGAAAAAGCAGGGGCATCTATGGCATGTGGATGCTGAAATAACTTTTGCCTTTCATGCCGTGGATAAAATGGTGATGGAATACACTGGTAAAGGACGTGGCGAAATGGATACGGATCCCAGTGATTATATAGAGAGTTTCATCAGGCAGGCAATAGAGAATGACCTGAAAAGATTTGACGATTGGTGGGAGCAAAATAAAAGTAAGATACCCACTAACCCGACTGTTAAGGTAAATGTTAGTATGGGCAAAACAATTGATAAACCTAACTGTATTGTTTATTCATTACATAGGCCATTGGATATTATTGATTTTACAGGGAGGCCGGAAGGGGAAGGTATGGAGATGGCTATGACAACAAGCGGCATCGGGGTAGGGTATTCCTCACAAACTGAAAACAGCCAGGTAGTCGTTGATGTTATTGTGACGCCCTATTTCAGCAAGCCGCAATCATGGTTTAAGCCGCAAGCCAGAAAACCGCATGTGCTGGCGCACGAGCAAACTCATTTCGACATTACAGGCATTAAGGCATGTGAGCTCGTAACCGCTATCCGCAATGCTACTTTTACACAGGAAAATTATGTAAAGCTGCTGGAAGAATTGCAGACAAAAAACTCGCAGGAAGCTAATGAGGAGGAATCCCTTTATGATAACGAAACCCTACACGGGACCATACCTGATAAACAGGAAGCCTGGGAAAAAAAGATAACGGAAAAGGTGAAAACAATAGGGTGTTATTGATATTGTTGAATAAATGAAAAGGGTTAAATTTGCTTTTATAATCTAAGCGTCATGGCAATAAAAACATTAGATACTGAAATACAAAAGTATCTTCCTTTACTGGGTATTGAGGAAAAGAAATCCTTGCTTGGTGTGATTAAATCATTTTTACATCTTAAAAAAGAAGAAACGCAGCGCATAAGCATAGAACAGTATAATAAAGAGATAAATGAAGCTTTGGAACAGGTAAAAGCCGGAAAATTTATTACACAGGAAGAGCTTGAAAAAGAAATGGAAAAATGGTAAAAAAACGAAAGGTGATATGGCCGGATATTTCCAAACAACAACTTCGTGAAGCCTACAATTATATCAAAAAAGACTCATTAAAGAATGCTGAAAAAGTCAGAAAAGCTATTGTTGCTTCTACTATGGGTTTATGCGATCAGCCCAATATGCACAAAACAGATAAATACAAAAATGATAATGATGGCACATTTCGGGCTTATGAAATATTTCATTACAGAGTAGCTTATCAGGTAACTGAAATGGAAATTATCATTATCAGGGTTCGGCATACAAGTATGGAACCGTTAAAATACTGAACCCATCCCCCCACTACAACGGCTGGTGAGGCCCCGTATATTTTATGGCTTGTATGCGCCTCTTTTCTTTCTCTCTTCTGTAGTATGTTTGATATAGCCGCTCATTATTCAATATCACTTTTATATCCGCATCTTTTTTGCGCATCAGTTGTTTTTGTTTCTTTTCCTTTAAACGATTATTTGGCGGGTCATTTGCTTTATCCATATTACGCTCAAAATTGAGGTTAATATGATTGAGTTTTTCCGCCTGTGCCGGTGTGATGTGCAGGCTGTCCTTCATCCATTGCAGGTCTCTTTCGGACCTTACTTCAGGCGAAAATGCCGGTTGCGCTACGGATGCAAAAGACCAGAATAAAAACAGAAATACGGTGGTGCTGATGAGTTTCATTTATTTCTTTTTTTTGGTTTCGGGATCAGTATAATATTCTATCTGGCGCTCAGTAACCTGAATTGGTTTGCCGTTTTTAGAGGTAGTGTTCTTAGTCCAGTTGCCGGTTTTGTCATACTCAAATTTATAATTATATTTTACCCTTACACTATCCTTGGTATAAAACCGGTCATCTTCGGTTTCATTGGCATGGTCGTCATATTTCCGGGAGATGACGCTTTTGAGCACTCCATCCGGATTGTAAGCGATTTCTGTAAAATGCAGCCCAGAGTTATCTACTTTTACCTGGTTCACAAGCCTTCCTGCATAGTTAAAGTGGTTTATTTCAATCGGTTCTCCCTTCAGGTCATACTTGGTAGTAGTTCTTTTATTTCGAGTCGAAGTATCAGAATAATATTCTGTTTCCTCTCCCATATTTCCTCTTGTATCATATCTGTACGTGAATTGCGCATCAATAGTATTATCCTGTTTATAGTCCGTAACCTCGGTAAGATTTCCGGCATCATTATATTTCAATACCTCCATCCATTTCACTTGTCCGTTTTCATCAAAACCCGTTTCATCTGTTTCATTCCAGTTGTTATCGTAGGTGTAGGTGGTCCTTGATTTTAATTTTTTTTGTATATATTCAGCTAATTCTATCAGGTCTCCATGAATATTGTACTCGGACATGGTATGAGATTGCAATGTGCCATCGCCTTTATAAGTGTAATAGTCAACCCGGCTGCCCTTGTTATCCACATTGTAAAAAGAGGAATCATCCAGGCTGCCATCAGGCTTGTAATCATTTTTCCCTGTCAGGTTTCCCTCTTCATCATATTTGTAAATGCTTTTTACGGCATTAAACTTCACAGCCTCGCCCTCCAGGGTATCTTCCAGGGAAGAAGAAATAAACTCAAGTATATTACCCTGCTCGGTATATTTGCTGGAAGATGAAAACAGTACCTTATCTTTAATAATCCCGCCAGATGTTTTTTTCAGTTTATAGCCTTTAATGGCCACAGACTTCACCTTGCCTTTTAATTTATCAGCGGCGAGGTCATTTCTTTCTTTTGAAGAAGCGCACAAGAAAAAGCCCGCCAATAATATTGTTATTGTAATTCCCTTCATAAATGATTATTCTGCAAAACAAAGGTACATTATTGGAATTGGGAATCTGAGTGAAAAATGTGATTGTTTAGCTAAAAAAGAAAATGAGATGTTGTTTTTGAAGCGGGACAGCTTTTGTGTAACACTATGCATCTCCGTCCTTTTTTATGATTTTCATATATAAGGTGTATTATCTAAATTTTAAGGATTGAGCAATTCTAGTTTGATTTTTTTTATTTTGTGATTATTGCGCAGTTTCATATTGAAAATCAATTAGTTAATGAAATATTGTGCTCAAATCCTTGCACATTTCTTGCCCACGTTTGCGCATTTTTTGCTCATATTATATTTTTTATCACTAAATCCATAGCGAACACCCTGACTGTTTCTGAACACAACACCAAATCAGGCACTCATCCTATCACCCCAGCCAAATTAAACCTTATCACCCCAGTTAAATCAGACCGTCGTCTGATTTAACATCCCTCTTTGAAAAAAAGAGGGGAGTTTTTCCGCATTTGCAGGTATTTTCAGCTTTTTGGGAACACCCGCCTTCACCAAAAAAAGCTATGCACGTGAAAAAAGCTATGGCGGGAACAAAGGTCATACAGATTTTTGAAATTCGCAAATTGAAGTTTTATGATAATGCACTTTTCGCGCTATGATATACAGCTATGTGTATATCATAGATCTTATTTTGGTAATAATTTACTGAATTACAATGTGGTATATGTTATAAGTTGTTCAGCGTGGGTTCAAGTCCCAAAATGGGGTGTTTTTGAGGTTGAAAATTTTAGCATTACAGATTTTTTATATGGTTTTATGGCGGTTTGTGGGGGGATGTTATTTGGGACTAGTGTAGTTGGCATTGATATAAGAGTCATAACTTTTAAAATTGTGTGTACTGCTTATCCCCTTCGCTCCTTTTTGAAGAACGTAAGCTAAGCTAACATTCAGGGCTCGCAGAAGCAATTAGAGCGTAGATACTGCGGTGATTCAATGCTAAGCGTAGGCATAAAACAAACGTGAATAATTACCCCAAAAAGAGAGTTTGCTGCTGTTTAATTGGCAACATTTATAATAAAGGAGTAAAGGGGATAAGCAGTTTGTGTGTTTAGCGTCTGATTTTTTTCTAACGACATAGGCGAACGATTATTTTTTTATTTTAAAACAACAACAGTCAGCGGGGAAAATAAATGAAATTTTCGGAAGCGGACGCTTCCACATTAATGGACGAAGCGGACGCTTGCGACCAGTGTATATTTTTTATTAAAAAAAAACCTTGGACCAGTGGGACATCACGAACAACAGGAAGTATAAATATCGAACCGGATTTTATTGCGGGTTTTAAAAAATAGCCTACATTAGGTGCCATGAATTCCCGGAATGCCGCATCAATAAATATGGATAAACAATTGCCTTTTTTCAACTGGTCTTTAAAAAAAGCCCTCGATACTAAACCTGATAGTTTTATCAAGGCCCGCATCCGCATCTTATATACGATACTGCTCTTTTCTTTATTAAAGGCATCCATTGTATTAGGGATTGGTTCTGCATATGGGCAATGGCTGCAGGTTGCCAGGGCGTCTGTCATTTTTGTGTTTTATATCGCAATGGTCAAACTCCTGCTTTATAAACCTTCGTCGGTAAAGCTCATTGCCCATATAATGATCATCTTAGGTATCCTTATAGTATGGACCAATATTCTGGTTTACGCGCATAACGTTAACCTTATTACGATGCAGTTTGTGTTTATGATAGTGCTGAGCAGCTTTTATATAATGGGAAGTGTACTTGGTATTACTTATTCCATTGCCGGCATTCTTCCTGTTATGTTGTTCCTTTTTATGCACAGCAATGCAAATATTTCTCTTACAAGTTTCCCACAGGAATTTGCATCACCCGGGTTTGAAATAATTACCGTGCTTAATTTCATAACTATCATCCTCGCACATTATCTCTTTTATGAGGCTTACACCGCGAATATAAAAGAAAAGGAAAATCTCAACCAGCAGTTACAGTTGTCTGTAGCCGAGGCTAATAAAATGGCAGAGACCAAGTCTAATTTTCTGTCCACCATATCACACGAATTGCGTACACCGCTTAATTCGGTTATAGGCATTGCGGAAATATTACTGGAGGACAAACCGGAATAACGGCAATTAGAAAATCTGAAGATACTTCAGTATTCGGCTCGCGACTTACTTTCCCTCATCAATAATGTACTTGATTTTAATAAAATAGATGCAGATAAGCAGGTATTGGAAAGCATTCCTTTCATGCTGGCAGAGTTTATTCAGAATATATGTTCCGGGTTAAGCATAAAAGCCAGGGATAAAGGGCTCAGTTTTATAACTGATATTGATGAGCGGCTTAAAAGCACGAATATCATCAGCGATCCCACACGCTTATCGCAAATTATATATAACCTTGTGAGCAATGCCATAAAGTTTACCGATACCGGAAACATAACCTTGAAGCTGGAATATGTTAGTGGAACAGATCATAGTGCAACAGTATTATTCTCGGTTACTGACACAGGTATAGCCTGCATTATTCATAAACACATATTCCGGCAATACATTTCAAATTTTCTGGTTGGTACAGGTGAATTTTGTTAGCGATATTTTTTTTGCTTGTCAAAAAAATGGTCTTTCTTTAGACAGCAGTTTCAAACATGTTGA
>CAISOH010000156.1 GCA_903887005.1 uncultured Bacteroidota bacterium
ATGAAAAAATAATGAAAAATCTGAAACAAAAATCAATTTGAAATGAAAATTTTAGAAATGTAAAGGACCCAAACATAAAATAAAATCACTCATATAATTTGTTTAGGAAAAATATGTAGTTTTTAGAGATGCCCTTAATTTACACAAACACCAGTTTCATGGAGAATGGAATTATACAATAAAACCACAACAAAAGTAACCTTTATTTCCTTACATTCCCTATGTCAGCTGCCAACTGCTACAGCACTTGTGCAATAAGGAATTTAAGGTATTGGGTAGAAGGTATGTTTCTGAGGATGGGGTGGTCGGAGGTTTGCGTGCGCCATTCCACCTGGCGGAGGATGCGTTTGGCGTCTTTAGCCGCCGTATCTATCATATCCAGGAACATTTCCGGTGGTACGAGGTTTGTGCAGGATGCGGTAACTAAAAAGCCTCCTGGACGTATCAATTTCATGGCACGGAGATTTATTTCTTTATAGCCTGTAACAGCTTTCTGGATATTTTCCCTGCTCTTCGTGAATGCAGGCGGGTCGAGGATAACTACATCATAACGCCTGCCATCCTTAACCCATAGTTTCAACACATCAAAGGCATTTACGGTTTCGAATTTACAAGTATTTTCAAAGCCGTTTAGTGTGGCATTCTGCCGGGCGATGTTTACGGCATTTTCGGAAATGTCGAGGCCAAGAGTGCTTTTAGCACCATACTTAGCGGCATGTAAGGAGAAAGTGCCGGTATAGCAGAACACTTCCAGCACATCGGCGCCTTTTACCACATGCTCTATAGCACGGCGATTGTCCTGCTGGTCGAGGAAGTAACCGGTCTTTTGCCCGTTTTCTATATCCACATGAAATTTAAGCCCGTTCTCATTCAGAATAATATTTGTATCAAATGGCTCAGATAAAAAACCTTTCCGCTGATCCATTCCTTCGAGGGAGCGTACCGGTACGTCATTGCGTTCATAAATTCCTTTCGGGCTGAATATTTTTTGTATTGCGGCAACGATGGCTACTTTCCATTTTTCGATACCAAGCGCCAGCGTCTGCAGAACAAAATAATCATTGAACTTATCAATAATCAGAGCAGGAAGTTGATCTGCCTCGCCGAAAATCAGCCTGCAATTTTCTATATAACCAAGTTGTTTTCGGTATTCCCAGGCTTCATTGATTCGTTTGAAGAAAAACTGATCGTCAATGACTTCATTTTTATCTCTTGTAAGGAGCCGAATACGAATCTGAGATGCAGGATTGATATAACCCTTGCCGACAAAAGTGCCATTATAAGAATAGACCTCTACTATATCACCGGGCTCCGCAGAGCCTTCAGTATCGCCTAATTCATTGCCGAATATCCAGGGGTGTCCGCTTACAACTCTATCTCCGATTTTTTTCCTTAAAAAGAATTTTGCCATTTGGCAAAGATAGACAATTGACAGTTAGCAGTTAGCAGTTGGCAGTTGGCAGTTGGCAGTAAGCAATTGGCAGTTTACAATTGGCTGTCAACTGCCAATTGTAAACTGCCAACTAAAATTATGATTTTACTACAACGAGTTTTTGTGTTTGCATTTTTCCGTTTTGATTGAAGTTTACAAGGTAAACCCCGGGAGCAAGCTGGCTTACATCAATTTTGAGTGTCTGAGCTCCTTTCAAAATGAAAATTGTTTTATTGATCATTGTTTTACCACTTACGTCAGTAATGTTCAAGTTTGCAGAACCAGCCACATCGCTGTTTATTATAGCATTGAAAGTTGATGTTGCCGGGTTTGGATAAATAGTGAAAGAATTATTTACCGCTGATGTGGTTGTGCTATTTACGTTAACAGGAGAAGAACCCAGGGTGTTAAGTGTCTGGTTGGTTTTCACGGGTGCATTATAATCGAAATAAATGGAAGCGCTGTTTTTAAATTGTGTTCCTAATGGCAGGCCGCTCCTGGTTTTTATGCTGTAAGAAAGCAACCCATTGCTGGTAACCGGTTGTGAATTAGAAGGAGGCAGATTAATATTATTGAACGTGAATGTAGCGACTTTCTTCGTTGCTTTCTGATCAACTGTAACCTGGCATTGAGCCGACATATAAACAGGGCTAAGTGTAGTCCAATCCAGGTTGTCATCCAAAGTATCAATTACTACGATGTTTTCAGCCTGGAAAGTGCCGGTATTCTGGAAGTGGACCATGTACTCTAGTATTGAATCTGCATAAGTAATAAGCCCTATAGAGCCGGTACCCTTAGGATATACTTCTTTGAAATTTGGATCAAATGAAGCGACTACCGTGGTATTGAAATACCTTAAATTATCCCATGGAGAATAATCCACAAGCCAATTAGTCATTGGGGTATCAACAGTAACAGTATCCTTGAATATCACATTTGTGCCTAATGGAATATTGGTAGGAACATTGTAGGTCATCAGGAAAGCCTTTGAATTACCTGGCTGCAAAACAGGGAAACTGTCTGCAGTATTGTACCAGTAAGGGGAACCATGGAAATAACCTGCAGGTACAAATGTTAATGGTGCAAAGAACTGTCCGTCAGGTTTATATCCTGTAAGTATTGTTGACTCAGGAATGGTACCATTATTTTTTATCACAGACACCTGATAATAGGTATGCCCTGGCACAGGTTGGCCATAATCCCATGTGCAGATATGCATATCATGTATGGTATCCATAGAATTTGCAAAATCAACAGGGAGTATGCAGCCTGTTCCTGCAACAGAAGTTACTGAGATATTATTTGGCTGGCATGCTGATAAAGGATAAAAAGCGCGGACAGTTTCAGATACTGTATAAGAACCTGATGGAACTTTATACGAATAATGTCCGCCGGTATCAGTATAAGTATATCCTCTGCCACTGATGTGGATCTGGATATTTTGTATTCCTGGTTCGCCGGGGTCCTGTATGCAGTTCCCGTTTATGTCATAATAAACAGTTCCTGAGATAGTGCAATAACAAGAGCTCGCTGTGTCGGCTAACACAGTCGCTGAATCAGTAACCCAGCAGCCGAGTGCGTCTGTAACTGTAACCCAAAATGGTACCCATGCAGGGAGGCTGGTAATTATGCTGGTTGAGCCGCCGCCTGTCCATGCATAATGATAAGGAGTGGTACCGCCTGAAGCTACCGCGGTAAGTGTACCATCACTAACAAAAAGACAGGAAGCCGGGGTATTCAGCAGCCCTACTCCCAAAGTTGAATTATAAGGAAGGTATTCGGATAACTTAGCGGTACACCCCATGTTATCAGTAATAGTAACATGGTATAAACCTGTAGGGACGCTGGTCATTGTTGATGTTGTAGCGCCGTTGCTCCATACAAAACTATATGGGGCAACGCCTCCGGTAGGAGTAACAGTCATACTTCCGGTGGATAATGTACAAATCGGGGCAGTTGACATAAAACTTGCACTGATAATATCAATAGGGGGAACAGTCACTGTTCCACTTTGCACACAACCCATTGCATCAGTAACATTAAATGCATAATTGCCCTGGGCTAAAGTTACCGCTGTAATGCCTGTTTGTGGAGGGGTTGTGTACCACATGGTGGAATAAGGAGGTGTACCTCCTGCAAGACTTAAAGTTGCAGAGCCTGTAGGGCTGGTGCATAGAGTAGGTGTAGTAGAATAAGTTGCAGTAATTGGTGTGGATGTGCCCACATACCCACCGTCTGTACCGATACATCCGTTGACATCAGTAACCGCCACCCCATAATAGCCTCCGGCAAGGCCTGTTTGTGATTGTGTTGTAGCTCCGTTGCTCCAGATGTAGCTGTAAGGTGGTATGCCACCGCTTCCGAATGCAATAACAGCGCCATCATGTGCTATGCAGGTAGCTGGTGTCGGAACAACGGGAGCAGTAATGGTGATTGCCTGAGCCACATAGGTATAGGCAGATGCGCTGCAGCCTGCAGCGTCAATAACATTGATAGAATAATATCCCATTACAAGTCCAATGATTGAGGGGGGTGTGGCCCCGTTAGACCAGGCATAACTAAGTGGAAATATAGCACCGGAAGATACCGAAACTGAGGCAGTGCCGTTTGTACAATTCGCTGTTGTGGAAGTAGCAGTGAGGGTAAAAGTAGGGATAGAATAAATACCACCGCCTTTTGTAGAATCATTTTCATCCCTTGATCCGTAAACACATCCTGAGGCATCGGTAATTGTTACGCCATAAGCTCCGGGAGGCAGGCTTATAGGGTTGGTTGTTCCTACAGTTGTCAGTGTAGAGAGGTTAAACCATTGGTAGGTATATGGTGCGGTTCCGCCGATAACGAAAACGGTATCAGAACCTAATCCACCGCAGGGAGCAGGGGCAGCAGAGAAATAATAGGTAAATGGAGCGCCTCCTGTATCATACCCTCCTGCATACCCTCCAAAGCCATCTGAAGCCGTTACATACACAGGACCACCGGAATAACTGGTCAATGCATCTGTTAATCCGCTAACCCCGGTATGAACTATTGTAGTTCCTGATGTTCCCTCAGTATAATAGGTTACAGTTAATGGAGGCGTAAGACCTGTAAAAGTTGAGGTCAGGACTCCATTATGGTTACATGGTGGAGTAGTAAGAGTAAATGAAACGGTTTGTGCATAGGATACAGCTCCTAATGCAACAAACAGGGATCCGAGGAATAGTTTCTTCATAATTTTAGTTTTTGTCATTATTATAGACGTTGTTATTTAACGATTAGTTAGGGAAATTAAAAAATATTTTTTCTAACCTAAACAGCCCTAAATGTGTTTGTGTTATCCAAAATATAAATTATTAAATAATTATGCGTAAATATAGGCAAAATCCGGTACCAAGTATAGTTTTCAAGCTGAAAATATAGAATATACCAAACGAAATCTACTTTAGCAGCTTTATATATATAGAAAACCGAAAAGCCATTTCAAAACATTTATATTTTTCGGCAAATTAATTCTACTTTATACTGGTCGCTGGATAAAAATGTGCAATGTTGGTTAAATTAAAAAAAAGTAAGCATCTTTGAAAAACCACTCTCAAAAGATGCTTACAAAATTAGAATTTGGTTCCGAAGAACTTGAATGGCTA
>CAISOH010000157.1 GCA_903887005.1 uncultured Bacteroidota bacterium
ACTATATTATTTTATTTATTTATTTATTATTCTGTAATGTTACTTCTGCCCAATATATTATACACATAGCAGGAAACAATAGCTGTCTCGACCAGGGTGATGGTGGTTCAGCACTACATGCGTCGGTGAATAATCCGTTAAGCATTTGTCGTGACCCTTTCGGAAATTTATATGTAGGCCAAGATGTTTTTGTGAGGAAGATAAATGCTGCAACTGGTATCATTACTACCATTGCTGGCGGTGGACCATCAACTGCTATCGGAGACAACATACCCGCTACAAGCGCCTATATTAATGCGCCTATTGGCTTATGCTTAGATGCGGCAGGTAATATTTATATTGCAGATAGCCGGCAAAGAATCAGGAAGGTAAATATGACTACTGGTATAATAACCACGGTGGCGGGAAGTCTAGCCCCCGTTCTGGGCTTAACAGGCGATGGTGGGCCTGCTACCGCCGCTGGCTTATATCAACCACAAGATGTAGCTGTTGACGCAACAAATAATATATATATAGCTGATTTCAATAATCATGCTATACGTAAGGTGACAGCAGCAACAGGTATCATAACTACAATTACCGGAAATGGCACTGCGGGTTTTTTTGGCGATAACGGCGTTGCCACGGCTGCATTACTGCATAATCCTACCGGTATCTGTCTTGATAATGCTGGTAATATATATATAGCGGATTTATACAATAACCGCATACGCAAAGTTACAACTGCATCAGGCATCATAACAACTATAGCGGGAAACGGGACAGGAAGCCTAAGCGGCGATGACGGCCCTGCTACGGCTGCTGAATTATTCTCTCCAATAAAGCTAACCATAGATAAAGCACGGAACATATATATAGCTGATGGAGGTAACGGTAGGATACGATTAGTAAGTGCGGCAACCGGCATTATTACTACATACGCAGGCACTGTAATACCATTTGGAGCTATAGACTCAACAGGGGATGGAGGCTCCGCCACTGCTGCAGAGCTTAGGCCTTATGGCCTTTGTTTGGATACCTGCGGGAACCTGTTTTTCGCAGATGTAGGATGCCGCGTCCGCGCCATAACATCATCGTTGCCAGTGAATTACAAACTTTGTAACTTTACTTATAATAACACGGCAGGGATAGCCTCTCCCGGCCTCTCCCATGGAGAGGAGGTGATGAGTGTGTTTCCTAATCCTGTAAATGATGAAGTTCATATAACAGGTGTAAAAGAAAATACAAAATACCGTATTCTAAATATGGAAGGGGTATGCCTGCAACAAGGAGTACTGCATAATAAGGGGGAGAATATATTATCGTTGCGATATTTCGCAAAGGGAATTTATATTCTGGAAATAATAGAGCCAAATGGAGAAAGGTGCATGAGAAGGGTGGTTAAAGAATAATTTGTTTTTCAGTATTATAAAAACGCTCTGCCCATGTCCGGGCGGAGTGTTTTTATAATACTGATAATTCATCAAACATTTTTTAAGGCAAGTAAAATTCTTTAGCTATTTTCGCAAACGGATTTATTTAAGATTTAAAATAAAATTTGTATTTGTTAAATAATAAACCGTCCCCTGAATCGTCCCCTATAAAAGAAAAAAGCCCTGAAAGGCAAGCCTATCAATGCTTTCACTTTTTAAAAAATAGTCCCTTTAGGGGTCAGGGGTTTTCAGCAATTGCTGCAATGTCTCCTCTATCTGTTCTCCGTGCAGGTTTCGGGCTATTATTTTTCCGCTTGGGTCAATGAGGAAGTTGGAAGGGATTGCCTGTATAGCATAAGTAACTGCCGCCGATGAAGACCAGCCTTTAAGGTCGCTAACCTGCGTCCAGCTGAGGCCATCATCTTTTATTGCTTTTTCCCATGCATCTTTTTTGTTATCGAGCGAAACGCTGTAAATAGTAAAATTTTTACTCTTAAATCTTTCATAAGCAGCTACCACATACGGGTTTTCAGCGCGGCATGGCCCGCACCATGAGGCCCAGAAATCAAGTAATACATAATGGCCTCTCAGCGAGGACAAGGATATCATCTTACCATCAGTTGCCTGCAGATTCACATCCGGGGCCATTGCACCCGATTCTGTTGATGCAATTCCTTTTACCGGTTGTTGTTTTACGCTTGCTTTAGCATAATATTCATTGAAGTCCTTCGTCATTCTTGTTCCCGGGAACCTGCGCCCGAGGCTTTGGGAGAAGGCGGCAAGGTAATTGACTTCTGTGGCAGGGTTAAGTATCCGTGCTGCAAATACAGCGTTAGCTTCGTAAGGAGTAGTATCAGCGTATCGTTCCACTAACTGGGTAAACTGCAGCCGCATATCAGCAAAATCTTTTTTGGCTGAGGTGAGTATGCTGTCATTACCTTTTGCCTGAAGTGTATCAATAACAATGGTCATTGTATTGAAATCACATAAATGCTCCCTTATTGCCGCTACAAAATTTTTCAGGTGCTCAGATGCGGCAGACCCTCCCACCGTATAGTTTTCAAGATTACTCCAATCTCCGGTAACTTTTATATTGCCTTTGTCAACAGATAACAGTATGAATTTGTTTGGGTGGAAATGTAAACGGTATAATCCTGGCTCCGGCGAAATTCCTGATAATTCGAAATGTCCTTCCGCATTTGAATGTTCTGAATCAACTATAGAAATTATATCATTGGCATTCAGTTGCTCCAGTATCACCGTTTGCGGCGGTAAACCTGCAATATTCCCAATGATATTAAACTTACGATTGTCGCTGCTACATGCAGCTAAACCGGACAATACAATAAATATTAAGAGTAATTGTTTTGATCTCATTCACGGAATTTTAGCACATTTCACCTTAAGTAACCCAAAATTAATAAGTCAAACGTCAAGAAATGCCTAAAATTTGAAGATTAGGAACGTTGACAAAATAAAATCCACTGAGTTGGATAGTTATTTTTCTTTTATGCGAGGCGCAAAGTCCGCGAATAGCAAACCTATTTAAGGATTTTTGCCACGAAGCAGAAATGGAAAAGAACAGTCAAATTGGTGGATTTTATTTTGTCATCGTTCCTTAGTATAAAAATAGTACAATATATCCAGAACTGATATACAGATATTATGCTCCTCACCTAATAAAATTGTGCAAAGTAATCATCTTATTTATGATGTAAAATGCCCGATAGGGCATTAATATGAATAGCCACTGGTGAAACCAGTGGGAATATAATCCGAATTTTCAACCCCGATGGGCAATGTCATTGACTTAAGCCCTGAAAGGGCAAAATATGAATAGCGATGGGCAACGCCCATCGGTTAAATGAAAGAAAACCGTTAAGCCCTGAAAGGGCGAAATATGTTAGCGATGGGCAACGCCCATCGGAACTTCATTC
>CAISOH010000158.1 GCA_903887005.1 uncultured Bacteroidota bacterium
ACACCTCCAAGGGTGTCAGACGGCAGTAGCGTGGGCTGCTGAAGTGCAGTAGAAAGCTCACCCGCTGCCGCACAACCCCGTCTGACACCTGAAAAAGTGTACTGACGGGGTTGTCCTCTCCTTCCCATTATTGTTTATTGTTTCACAAACTTCGTTATCGTTTTCTGCCCTTCATTGTCAGTGACTTTTAGGGTATATACTCCGGGTGGTAAGCTGGCTATATTCAGTGCTGCTGTTTCTGTTTCATAAGTGCGGTTAAGGACTATTTGCCCTATGAGGTTACTGATGGTTAGGTTGCCTATTTTATTTGGTGCTGTTATGGTTATTTGTGTGGTGGCGGGGTTGGGATAGATGCTGGTTATATTATAACTATCAATCATTTTCAAGCCTAAATTTGGACAGGGGTTTGGATTGTAAGTTACTTTGCGAATGCGATTACCCGAACCCAATACAGAGATATTTCCTATTGTTGGTATGTATAAATTTCCACAACTATCAAAACCAACCCCTGTAGGGTAATTCAAGCTTGCTGTCGTTGCGGGACCTCCATCCCCATTATCACCGGCAGTTCCATTTCCTGCAATTGTTTGGATGATACCGGAATTATTCACTTTGTAAATTCTTTGATTCGTCCTATCTGGGATATACAACTGACCGGTAACATCAATAAAGACTTTAAGTGGATCTAATATTGCCGAAATTGCCGGACCGCCTTCTCCTGAATAAACTCCTGGTCCCTTACCAACAATAGTGGAGATGATACCAAATCTATTAACTTTGCGTATTCTCCCTCCTGATAATTCAGCAATATAAATATTGCCGGCATCGTCAGAGGCTAATCCAGTGGGTACATTAAGTTCGGCAGCCGTTGATGGTCCGCCATCTCCGCTTGAACCCGGAATACCCGTACCAGCAAACGTAGTGATGATACCGGATGTGTTTATTTTGCGAACCCTGTAATTGAATAAATCTGCAATGTACAAATTACCTAACTTATCAAAACAAATATCCTGAGGATCATATATGAGAGCAGTAGTTGCAGGTCCGTTATCGCCACCAAATCCACCAGCTCCTTTTCCACAAATTGTAGTAATAATGTTTGTGGTAATATCTATTTTCCTTATTCTATTATTACCAGCATCCGCAATATATAAATTACCTATGTTATCAAATGCGATACCGTCGGGTAAATATAGTTTAGCAGCAGTAGCAAGCCCATTATCACCTCCAAAGGCTCCAGAGCCATTTCCTGCAAAGGTACTAATAATACCAGACGCAGTTACTTTCCGAATTCGATTATCGTCTGCGCAAACAATATATGCATTGCCATTCTTATCAAATAAAATTACCCCCGGGTCCTGAATACCAGCTGCTGTAGCTGGACCACCATCTCCACTATAAGAGTTTGAGCCTATTCCGGCATAAGTAGTAATAATCTGTGCCTGAATTACAAATGGAAATGAGAGCAATAACAGAAGAAAAAACTTTTTCAAAGGGCACATTTTATAGAACAAATATAGCGATTAATTCATCATGAATATTTATTTTATTTGGGTTTTATTTCTGAAAACACCCGACCCCTCCCGATGAAAAAGCGGGACAAGTTCCGGGGAGTACTAAATGTTCATACTTCAGCTTTTGTTCATTTCTTATACTGAGCAAGGGATAAATTAGTGAGTTCAGAACTTTGTGCAAGCTTATGTTCAGAATTCAGCATGTCATGGTTCGGCGCGGCTCACCATGACAAATTATCTATTTTTCTATTTCAATAAAAGTCACTAATTTATCCCTTGCCAAGTATAACATACAAGCCTTGCTAAGGTGAATTGTTTTTTGGAACAAAATCAAGAAGGACGCCATATATTTCAACTTTTGCGCCCTGATTGACGCCAAGTCGCTGAAAAAGAAGACTTGGCTACGACGGGCCCTTCGGCGGGGCTCAGGATGACAAAAGAACTGAAGTACAAGGGTGCCAACGCCACTGAAGCTGAATCGTGCAATCAGGCCCGGACGATAATCTTCTTCATTTTTTTAGCCGCAAAAAAAATACTTGTAACTGTGGAATGAATTTTTATTAATTTGGCATTCCTTTCCTAAAAATAATAAAACGATGTCCATTAATCTCTGTATTGATTGGGGTAATACCAATGTAAAAGCGGCAATATTCGACAATGACGTATTGCAAAAACAGTTTGCTTTTTCGGAAGAAGCTGCATTAGAGAAGGTATCAGGCCTGCTGGAAACTTATAAGCCTTCAAAGGCTATTATGTGCTCGGTGGCGCTTCATAACGACGAAATTATTCATCTTATAAAACTGAAAATAAAATCGTTCATTAATTTAGACGGTTATACGCGCCTGCCCATTAACAACGCCTACCTTTCGCAGGATACGCTGGGGCCGGACAGGATAGCCCTGGCATGTGGCGCGCACATTGGTTTCCCAGGTAAAAATAATCTTATCGTAAGCCTTGGTACATGTATCACTTACAACCTGATGCAGAAAAATAAGACATTCAGGGGCGGGGCTATTTCTCCCGGTTTGCGTATGCGGCTGAAAGCCATGCACGAATTTACCGACAAACTCCCTGAAATAGGGCTTGACGGGGAATTGCTGCTGCTGGGCTATGATACGCCATCGTGTTTGCTGAGCGGCGCCGTATTCGGTACAGCATGTGAGATTGATGGCATGATACAGGAGTATGAAAAGCAATATCCTGATTTTAACGCCATATTAACGGGCGGGGACGCTCCATTCTTTGCGAGCAAAATTAAAAGTAAGATATTTGCCGACCCCGACTTATTGTTGAAGGGATTAAATTTAATTTTAAACTATAATGTTTCATTCCCACGGTAAGTGTTTATTAACCGGATTGTTTATTTTATGCGGGGTTAACGTTTTAGCTCAGACAGGAGGGTATAGTAATCCGACTAACGGACGTGAAAATAACCCTTACTCAAAATATGGTATCGGTGAATTCTGGAATGGTAACAATACGGTTTTAAGAGGAATGGGCAATGTTACTTCTGCTTTTGAAAATCCTTATGAAGTAAACACAGACAATCCCGCATCCTATTCTTTCCTGCAGCGCACAACATTTGAAGCAGGTGCTACGGCAAGTACAAGAACGGTATTGGGTTCAGGAGAAAAATATACTACAGGTACCGCATCTATTTCTTATCTGAACCTTGGTATCCCTGTCAGTAAAAATGCGGGCATTTGTCTTGGATTCCGGCCATATTCACGTACCTATTATAATATGGTTGATACAATTTTCAACTCGCCGATTGGTAGCGTGGCCAGGTCTTATAACGGGGAAGGGAATCTGAACTATGCCTATATGGGTGCTGCGGCAAAGTATAAAGGGTTTAGTTTTGGTTTTAACCTCGGCTATATGTTTGGCAATTTGCGTAACAGCACTGCGGTATTGCCCATAGACACTATGCTTACCAACAGGTCGTATGCTTCTGATTTTACTAATTATACCCGTATAGGCGGATTGTACTGGAAAGGCGGCCTCATGTATGAGCATAAGATAGATTCGGATTATACATTCAGGATAGGCGGGACATTTACGCTTAAACAAAATCTGACCGAAAGGCTAAATGCATTCCAGATAAGCACTTATAATTTCGGAGATACTTTAGTTAATGATACGGTTTCCTATCCGGGTGAACAGCGCGGAAAATTAAGGCTGCCAATGTCTTACAGCATAGGTGTGATGTTTGCCAAAAATGATAAATGGGACCTCGGCATTGATTATACAGCTACTAAATGGAGCGACTTTAACAGCTCGCCTGATAATTCGCTGAACTTTAATGTAGGGACCCAATCCAATAAAATAAGCCTGGGCGGAGAATACACGCCTAATGTGAATGATTTACGAAATTACTTTTCGAGGGTTACCTATCGTTTGGGTGTTTATTATGGTACTGATTACCTGAATATTAATAATACGACATTGCCTTACTATGGGGTAACATTTGGCGGCAGTTTACCATTCAGGCGTTCATTATCGCACCTTCATGCTGCTTTTGATATTGGCAGATTAGGAGTTACGACAAATAACCTGATAGAAGAAACTTATGTACGTTTTACTTTAGGCATGTCGTTTAATGATAAGTGGTTTATTCCACGCAAGTATGAATAATAGGGGGCTAACATATTATTTAATTACAATAGCCCGGATGTTGATTCCGGGTGTTTTGTTTATTGTAATGACGGGCTGTGCCAATGACCCAAACGAGATAATGGCGCTCACAGGAAAGAACAGCAGGCAGGAAGACCGGGCTGAAGATGTTACCATTATCAATAGCAAGGACGGTAAAATAAAAATGCGCGCTTTCGCAAAGGAATTTGTAAGGAACGAAAGTGCAAAGCCTGCCTACATAGATATGAATGGTAGTCTGAAGGCTGAATTTTATAATGACAGCGGGGAAGTGGAAAATGTGCTTACTGCAGATTCCTCGCGCTACTATGAAGCGGAAGGCAATGTGCTGGTATGGGACAGCGTGCAGGTAATAAGCAAGAAGGGGGAGCAACTGAATACCCAGGAACTCATCTGGAATGCAAGCATTCAAAAGTTCTTTACAGAAAAACCTGTAAGGATTACTACGGCTTCAGAAGTGTTGTATGGAAATGGTATGGAGGCAAACAGCGATTTTACCTGGTACCAGATCACCAATACAAAAGGTACTGTGCAGGTAAATAAGGGCGAAATGCCGCAGTAGGGTAGTGCTGTTTACAGTTGGCAATTTACAGTTTACAGTAAGCAATTTGCTGCCAGTAATTCTCTGAAATTCATTCTTGAAATCCGACAGATACTGTAAACGCCCAACTGCCAACTTATCTTATAAGGACAACTCAACTGCCAATTGCGAATTGGTTGTCAACTGCCAGCTACTTTGGGATTGAAAAAGTAAAGGTTGTTCCTTCCGGAATGTCAGAATTCAATTTTATTTCGCCACCTGATTTTTCAACCAGCCTTTTTACAACAGCCAGGTTATTGCCGGGGCCGAATCTTTTATAATTATCCATTGTTTCAAACAGATCAAATATCTTTTCGCTGTCTTTTTCTGGAATACAGGGACCATTATCCTTTACTTCAAAAGTGTATGCGCTCTTATTTTCCTGTAAAGTTATTTCAATAATGATTTGCGGTTTATCATTGCGTTTGATAGCATACTGTAATAAATTTTTCAAGATCTGCTTTAAAGCGGCAGGTGAAGTATATACCCCCCTGTTGACTGATTCATAGGAAACAGAGCAGTTTGCCGGTACAACCAGTGTATATTTTATTGTATCAATTAATGCTGCAACATTTACCTGTTCTTTCTGTTCCACTGATAATTGGGCAGCTACCGAATAGCTAAGTATGCCATTCACAAGGTCCGCCAACTGATAAGCGGCATCGTTTAAGTAGGTTACATATTCATTCCCGTCTGCGTCTAATTTGGACCCATAATCGTCTTTGAGCAAATGAGTAATAGAAATGATATTGTTCAACGGGCTTTTCAGATCGTGGGAGGCTATGGTAGAAAACTTTTCGAGATCAGCATAGGCCCTTTTTAGTTCTGTCCTGTTTTGGTTGAGTTGTTTTGTTATTTTCCTTAGTTCAAGCAAGGTGGCAAGCTGCCTGGCAAGTGAATGTAAAGCGCTTACCTGGCTGGCGTCTAATGTTCGTGGTTTGTAATCCCAGACTGATAAAGTGCCAATTGCGTATCCTTCGGGTGTCACTAAGGGTACTGCTGCGTAAAAAACAGCATGAGGCGTTGATGTTACCAGTGGGTTGTCAGAAAAGCGGCTGTCTTTTGAAAGATCAGAAACAATGAATAATTGGCCGGGAGTATTGATAGCATATGCCCCAAGGGAGTGCTCCCTGGCTATTTCCGGCATGTCAAGCCCATGGCTGGATTTAAACCATTCCCGGTGATCGTCTATAATGCCTAATGATGATATAGGCGCATGGCATATGTCAGCCGCCATACGGATAATATCATCAAAATCAGTTTCGGGCAATGTATCGGTAATGTAATATTCATTTAAAGCCCTTAACCTGCCTGGTTCATTTTCCGGTACCGGAGCAATTTCCATTTATTTTTATTTCTCGTGTAAAGATAACTTTCTAATACTATAATAAAGAAAGAACAGCCCCTTCAATAAATCTTATTAAACTGTTAATGTGGTTTGTTTTAATCAGTTCATCGTTCCTTAGCTGATAATGTCTTGAATTTTCAGTTTTACAATCTGAGGCTGAATTTTTCGCCTACCGTTTTCAACTCATTAATTACACTTTCGGTCAGTGGGATTCTATCCCTCATTCTTATAGTTTCCATTTCCCGTTCGGGGTCGCCGGGAATCAACACTTTTTCATGGCCACCAGCAGGTTTAGCGTTTCTGAATCGTTCTATCCACTGGTCCATGTGCTGTTTAAATTCATCAGCCGGGCGGAAGGCATCAATCCTCATGGCTCCGAAGAAATGGCCCAGACCTTTCCCCGGCATATCTTCCGGCATTGGCACATAGGCGGGAAAGGGGGGAGCCCAGGGGCCATAGCTTGCGCCGCTCAGCACCGCCGAAAAAATATCCACTATACTGCCCAATGCATAACCCTTATGGCTGCCATGTTCGCGGTCGCTGCCAAGGGGGAGCAGCAAGCCGCCTTTCTTCAATTCATTGGCGTCTGTAGAGTCATTACCTTCTTTGTCCTGTACCCAGCCTAAAGGGGCATCGGCATTTTTGCGTTGTAATAGTTCCAGCTTGCCGTTAGCGGCAGTGGTGGTAGCAAAGTCTGCCACAAATGGTGGTTGGTTGCCTGCCGGAATAGCTACAGCAATGGGGTTGGTGCCCAGCATACGCTCTATAGAAAAGGTAGGCGCTACCAGGGCGCTGGCATTGGTCATGGCGATGCCTATCATATCATATTGCAGCGCCATCATGGCATGATAACCGGCTATGCCAAAATGATTGCTGTTGCGAACACTTACCCATCCGGTTCCCACGTTTTTCGCTTTTTCTATGGCTACCAGCATGGCATATGGAGCTACTACCAGTCCCAATCCGGCATCGCCATCCACTACCGCTGTAGATGGGGTTTCATGAACAATTTTTATCGCTGGTGTTGCATTGACCCTTTTGGCTTCCCATAATCGGATGTACCCTGTCAGCCTCGCTACTCCATGGCTGTCAATACCCCTGAGATCAGCTGAGAGGAGCGCTTTTGACGCTATTGCCGCGTCTTTATTGCTGCAACCTATACTTGTAAAAACAGCGTGTGTGAAATGGTATAAATGATCGTAAGAAAACGATTGCTGCATTGCGCAAAAGTAATTCAACAACTCAAATTATTGGAATAAACCGTTTTTTTATGGGTTGCAGGTAAATTGTCCGTTGGTCACATTGGTGCCATCGGCGGCGGTAAAATTGAAATTACCCTGTATTTTACCGGAGGCATTATTAAGTACAGTAATTTGCCCGGAAACGGCAGGGGAGCCGGCGTTGCCACTAGCAGACGTATAGACTACCGCGCTTGCATCATTATTGATAGTATGGGAGCCAATGGACTTGATCACCATTATTTTTATCGCCGGATTAAAAGCAGTGCCGGGAGTAAAGATCTTAGTAGTACCAGTTAAGAAAAGTGTATCACCATTTAATCTTGCATTAATCCCAGTCCCTGATGCGGAAAATCCTATGGAGTCAATGGTGCCTGCCATGCTTGGCTGATAGTCAGTTTGTTTGAAACAACTGCTGAATAAGGTGGAAATACCTATTACAGCTATGGAGGCAAGTATCAATATTCTTTTCATCATTAGAATGAGTTAGATGGCGAAAATAGTATAAAAATGATATTTTTTATAATTGCTTTTGTAATTTGAAGGAAGTCGGGTCCCACAGAAATTTGTCAGTTTGCAATTTTAATCCGTATCAGTTCTTTTATGTCGTTGATTAAGGTGTTGTCTTTAACATCAATTCTTATTCCTCTACCTTCTGCATACACTTTTGCGTTCTGAAGCTCTGCCTTTATAGTTTCAGCAATAGCGCTTTTCATTATTGCGTCAGTTGCTTTTTGACCAAACACCATGGAAACTTTGAAAAACCGGTCGCGTGGCAACAAGTAAACCAATACTCTTTTTTTGTCACTGATCCGAAAGCTCCAGCCATATTTTGCACTTGAAAAATTCCATTCATCAGTGGCGTTTGGGTATTCCTTTTTAGTAAAAGCCTCAAGCGTTTGCCAAATATCATAAGTATCGCCCAAAGCTTTTTTAAGGTCTTTGGGCGCAGGTTTGGCATCCTTGTCCATGAATATGCTGTTCATTGCCTCATCTCATTATTGGTTGCCTGATGATAGTTTTTAGTTTTTCAGGCGCTGTTTTGCGCATATCGTTCAGGTATATTTCCCGGTGTTTCCCGGTAAGCTTGTAGCCATTTTCTTTTATATAGTTATGCAGTTTTACAATGGTCGGCGGTTCTTCATTATAAGGGCCTACATACATAATCTGGGCAGCCAGGCCATCTTTCATTGCTTCAAATCTTAGTTTTGGCAGGGCGGGTAAGTCTTTCTTTTTAGCCACATTTTCAAATGCTTCCTTATAAATTTCAGGAGTTACTAAATCGGGTTGCATAATCATGAGTGTCCATTTCCAATCCTCTTTATGCTCCATCGAAAAGTTATTCAAATCATCTGTCCACCATAAACCTTCCAGCGGCATAACCCCGTAATCAATTTGCTGCCGGCCTTTTTTAATCATAAACTTTATAGTGTATGAAATACTGAACAAGGCATTTACCGCCTCCTGGAACTGAACAGAATTATTCGGGTCGCCCTGTCCGTCAATCATAATATAGTTCATGGAAGGGACGTTTGTAATGATTATCTTATTCTTTGGTACGGAATAAAATTCACTGAGTGTTTTTTTTAGATCGATTTTTTCCATAGTGTAGTGCTTTGTTTTTTAGTTTTCCAGTGCAAAATTATGAAATGCCGGATTTTATTTGCATAAGATTTAGTAATTGATTATCAAAATAAAATGAATGTAAATTATCTATTGCATATAAGGCTTCAAATTATACTTTAACTACCAGTTTTAAATATAAAAATGGAGGTCTGCATAAAAATGATGCAATTATCCGAATATTTGGTGCTACCTTCTTACCTTTGCGCCCGAATTATGGAGGTAAAGGTTCAGATTATAAATAAATCGCCCCATGCCCTTCCCGCTTACCAGACTGATGGTTCGAGCGGTATGGATTTAAGGGCGTGGCTACAGGAGCCTGTTTCCTTATTGCCCATGGCACGAAAATTAATACCAACCGGTTTGTATATAGCACTCCCGGCAGGCTTTGAAGCGCAAATAAGACCGAGAAGTGGTTTGGCAATAAAAAAGGGATTAACATTAATAAATACACCCGGAACTGTGGATAGCGATTACCGGGGAGAAATAATGGTGGCTATGATCAATCTGAGTGGTGAAGAACAGGTAATCAGTGATGGTGAGCGTATCGCACAGATGATCATTTCAAAATATGAACAGGTCGAGTGGGTGGGTGTTGAGATTTTGGAAGATACAAAGCGGGGGGCAGGTGGATTTGGGCATTCGGGGGCAATGTGAAAAGTAATGGCTCAATTGCGTAATGGCTTAATGGCTTAATGAATGTGAAAATTGTGATAATATGGGAAATGTAAAAAATGGTGCAATGTGAAAATGAAACTTTCAACTTTATACTTTCGACTTTATACTTTATACTTTCGGCTAAAAAATAACTACAAAAAAATATGAACATAATTATTCCAATGGCGGGTATGGGCAAGCGTATGCGCCCGCATACCCTTACTACCGCGAAACCCTTATTGCCCATAGCCGGGAAGCCTGTTGTGCAGCGCCTGGTAGAGGATATAGTGGCTACCTGTGGTGAAAAAATAGAAGAAATAGCCTTTGTTATCGCACCCACCTTCGGTAAGGAAGTTGAAGCGCAATTATGTAAGATTGCTGAAACGCTGGGCGCTAAAGGCAAAATATGCTACCAGGAACAGGCTTTGGGCACCGCACATGCCATATTATGCGCCGGCGATATGCTTACCGGCAATGTGTTTATCGCGTTTGCGGATACACTCTTTAAAGCTACCTTCAGTATAGATAAAAACAGGGAAGCTATTATATGGACTCATAAGGTGGAAGACCCAAAGGCTTATGGTGTGGTAAAATTGAATGACCTGGGTGAGATAGAAGCTTTTGTAGAAAAACCAAAAGACTTCGTATCCGACCTTGCAATTATCGGCGTTTACTATTTTAAGGACGGTGCGAATCTGAAAAAGGAACTGCAGCGCCTGATTGATCAAAACATAATGCTGAAAGGCGAATACCAGATAACAGATGCTATGGACCATATGCTGCAAACCGGCGTCAAATTCTATACCGGCCAGGTTACTGAATGGCTTGACTGCGGCAATAAAGACGCATTTGTATTTTCCAATCAGCGGGTACTTGAGTTTAAAAAAGATACGGAACAATTAATACATCCTTCAGCCGTTGTTGAACAGTCCGTTATTATTCCGCCCTGCTATATAGGCGAGGGTGTGGTTATTAAAAATTCCGTGATTGGCCCTTATGTATCTCTTGAAAAAGGGGTGAATATCGAAGACTCCCGCATCAGGAACAGCATTGTGCAAATGGATAGTATTGTTAAAAATGCGCAGATGGAGGCTTCTATGTTGGGAAAAAACGTAATTTACATAGATAAGCCTGATGAATTAAGCCTGGGCGATTTTTCAACACAATTATGAGGTTACCTCTTTTTCTTAAATTTACATTCCTGGCGCTCTCAGCGGCAGCTATAATCCCTTCCGCCTATGGACAGGTTGACCCTTTAGATACAATTGAAGTATCTAAGGCAGGTAAGAATGCCAAAGCCGATGAACTGTATTTTGCAGCTCTTAAGGACAAAATAAAGGGAGATGACAAGCAGGCAACTGAATTGTTTGAGCAGTATATTACCCTGAGGCCGGAAGTATCGGCTGCCTTTTACGAACTTTCCAAACTGAATTATAAAAATAAAAATAATGAAAAGGCCGAAGCGTATATTAAAAAAGCAATAGAGCTGGATCGTGGTAATAAGTGGTATAAGGAACAATATGCATCCATACTTGCAGAAAAGGGTGCATTTGCTGAAGCTGCGGGGATAATGGCAGCCTTGTCGGATACAGAGCCGCAAGACCCTATTTACTTAATTACTGCTGCCGAATATTACGAAAGGGCAAAGAAATACGAAGACGCCATTATATTCATCGATAAGGCATTGGGACAAAACGGGCAGGATGAAGATATTCTTATTCGCAAAATGCAGCTTTACCTCAATATGAACAATGTGGATAAAGCAGCAGAAGTAGTAGAGAAACTGATATCCCAGGATCCGCAGAACGGCAAGTATTATAAATTACTCGGAGATCTGTATGATAATAATAAATTGCCTGCCAAAGCAACTGCGGTATATGAAAGGGCCCGGAAAACTATTCCAAATGACCCGGCTGTGCAATTAGGTATAGCTGAACATTATTTGAAGAACGGGGATTCCGTTTCTTATGTTGCCTATGTTAAAAAAGTGATCGTAAATAATGAGCTCGACGCCGAAACGCAACTGGAGTTACTGAAATCATATATCCAAAGCCTGCCAAATGATACGGTGTCGAGAGACCAGGGAATACCACTTATGAGGCAATTGGTGGCTCAGCATCCGCAGGATGCGGAGGTTTTAGCTTATTACGGGGCTTTCCTGGAAGCCAATAACCAGCACGACAGCGCAGTATCATTGTATAAAAGATCGCTGGCAATAAAGCCCGGTAATTTCAGTGTATGGGAAAAATTACTGGAAAGCAGTACCGGCAAAGAGTATGCCGATTCCTTGATAAAGTACAGTGAAAGGGCTATGCGCTTATTCCCTAACCAGGGTGTCGTTCATTATTATAACGGCATCGGGCACTTAAACAGAAAAGAATATCCGGCCGCGATTAAAGCCATCAACCGGGCTATTGATTTCCTGCCGGAAAACAATAAGGAAGTACTGGCAATGATGTATTCCCAGCTGGCGGATATATATAATACTAATAAACAGTATGAACTCTCTGACCAGACTTTTGTAAAAGCAATGAAAATTGATCCTGACAACGCCACACTCCTTAATAATTATAGTTACTATCTGTCTGAACGAGGTGTAAAACTGGATGAAGCCGAAAAGATGTCGAAACGGTCATTAGAATTGAGACCGAATGAAGCTACCTTCCTTGATACCTATGGCTGGATACTATATAAAAAAGGAGATTATCCCAAAGCGAAAGAATATATACAAAAAGCCATAGACCTTGCCGGTGTTAAGGCCGATGCTACTCTTTACGATCACATAGGCAATATTTATTATAAATTGAATGAAAAAGGGAAGGCAATAGAGAACTGGAAAATTTCAAAACAAAAAGGCGGGGATGATCCGCTGATAGATAAAAAAATAAGCGAAGGAAAATTGTATGAATAAATTTTTATCGGTTGTGCTGATCACTTTATTGTCCGGCTATCTATCGTCATGCTCTTTGTTTAAGCATACCAACGGTAAAAGAGATAAAGGTAAAGATACAACCGTGGTCCATACAGACACAGGCAGAATAGCTGTAATGCCTTCGCCACCTGTCATTCCACATACCGATACGGTTATCAGGAAAGCGGATACCTCCTTAGCTATAAATAAGCCGGCAGAAATGGCGGCCACTTTGTGGAAAAACCGGCTGGACTACAAAACATTTTCAGGCAAAGCGAGAATTCATATTGAAACCCCTGACGAAGACAATAATTTTGCAGCCCATTTCCGGATAAGGAAAGATAGTGTGATATGGGTAAATGTAAACTTGGCTGGAATACAGGTAGCCCGTGTTTTTGTAACTACTGACAGCATATTCCTGATAGATTATTACCATAAGGAAGCCAAATGTTATCCACTGAGCCAGATAGCCAAAATATTGCCGGCGCAGGTGAATTTCTCCTCCCTGCAAAACTTGGTATTGGGAGAGCCCCTGGGAGATGGCCTTATCACAGAATCTGAAAACTCTGGCGATTCCCTGTTCCTGCAGGTGGAAGACAGCAGCTATTTGCAGCATATAACTTATTATAAGGCGGACAGCACTTTGCGCAATCTGCAGATAACTACCCGGAAACCCGCCGGGCCCAGGGCGACATCGGAATATAGTATGTACGAAATGGATAATAACCGGAAAATTTCTACCAACAGGGTGCTGCATCTCAAGATAGGAGAGGCGGTATATTTGCTCGAAATGTATTTTTCAAAAATAGATTTTGATACGCCGCTTGATTATCCGTTCTCTATTCCAAGGAACTATAGGTGATTAGCTGATTGTTTGATTATTTGATTAGCTGATTTTGTCTGACAGGTTTTATCATTTTTCAATAAACTGACACCATACATTTAATACATGTCATTAGCAACTGACAATAAGAAATGGGCTGAATAACGATACACCACCCTGTCATCCTGAGTACCCACCTTTTGAACCCAGCTACCACTGGCTGGTGATCCATTTTGACATTATAAAGGCCGTTGAGCAGGTGGATAGCCCCCGGGCCGGAAGTTGCCATACAAACGCCTATTTCGCCGGTAAACTTTGTATGGCGCATGCCATAAACGCCGCATTTTCTTCATGGCGCACCTGCACAAAGCTAATGTATTCTTTTTGCTGGTTCAAAGCACCCATTAATCCATCAATTCCATCCCCCGATACCCAAAAATCCTTCGGACACCCCAATCGTAAAAACGATTTATAAGAAAATCGCTGGTAGTTTTTGCCATGATTGAAATCTGATTATTTCCTGAACATAGTTATTCAACAGGAAACGTATAAAAACCAGACCAAAGGAACGTTGAGGAAATAAAAAATCGCTCACAATAAACCATTAAAAAGAAGAATTTCCCGGATAAAACCTATTAATCGAACTCAATTGCTTTCACTTTAGAGCAAGTTGTAAATAACTATATATCAATAAATGGCCATGGTATAATTTTCCATGCCACTAATATAAAAAAACAGTTATGAAAAAGAATAAGAATAATCAACCGGGAAAGGAACAACTTTCAGATAATCAGAACCAGTGCAATAAAAAACAGTCTGAGAAATTTATTAGTCCCATTACAAGAAAGAAAATAATATCACAAGAGTAAAAGAAGATTCTGATCCCGGGCACCCACATCAATATGATACACCCATTGCTAAATAAGTTAATTACCTAATCACTTATTTTCAAAAGATCATATAAGTAAGGAATTATTATTCATTGACCTAATTTAGTTCATGCAATAGAATACGTTAAATTATTTACTTGAAAGTAATAAGAAAATTCAATTTCAGCAGTAAAACTTTTCTCTCTTTTTTCGTAACTTTAATGAAATTTTGATTGATGAAAAGGTCTGTACTATTCCTGTTTACGCTACTGTTATTGCCAGCTTTGTTTTCTTATGCAAAAGATAAGAACAAGCATAAAAAGAAGCAAGCGCCCTTACCGGTAGTAAGGGTAGGGAACATTAATTCTTACATGACTACCCGTGCCGAGATACTTGCCAACCCGAAACTGACCATTGATTCTCCATGTGCCATTGCCGGCTTTTCAGTATCCCTGATTGCGCCGGGCCACGATTTTTTCGGGCCGCTATATGCGCACGGCGTTGATTTTACAGAACTGCAAATCTCCAAGATCAAAGAATGGGATTATCCCAATGTGACCATTTATATCGAAGACATACATTGTAATTGTCATGAGCAGGATTATGCGCCTCCGGCCATTGTATTAAAGTATGATCATTAGGTGATTAGCTGATCTGATGAATATTTTCAACCGGGCAATTATTCTCTTTATAAGGATTGTCATTTAATGGAGGGATATATATCTGCGGTTTTCTTTTTCTTAGTACTGAATCTGATTGATAAACCACCGCTTATCATTCCTTTATAACCACTTCCTAATTCAGCAAAAAAAGCTAGTTCCTCGCCATATCTGATACCAAGGAAGGTGACATTATATGTGGAAACATAGCCACTAACGGGAAAACGGGAGTATGTACCGTAATTACTATTAAAGTCACTTCTCTCTTCATGAAAAGAGGCAATGCCGACTCTAACGCTGCCATATGATTGAAAGAACTTTTTTCTCTTATACAAATAAGTGATTTCTGTAGCTATCGTTGAGTTTACCTGGGTGAAACTATAAACAGCATTACCTGTGTATGAAGCCCAGTCTGAACTAATATATCCTGAAATTATGTGCGAGCCGCCTGCCAAACCAATTGCAAATCGATTTGTAATATAATATCTTGAAGTAATGAAATAGTCTGTTATTTCATCAAAAACCTGAGAGGTCTTGTCCCCCACTAAATATTTCAACAGCGGAGGCGAAAATCCTCCGCCACCAGAGATTTCAACTTGTCCTGGCTGGGTTTGGGCTGATGTAGTTTGAAATATGGTAAGAGATAACAAGCATAAACCCAATACAACTGTCAGAAACCGGGAATATGAGTAGAGAGCCACAACATTTGAATTTATAAAAATGCAGCAACTTTCATGCCAGATTATATCCTGTATTTTGAAATTTAAATACTAAATGACATGAATTCAAAAAATCCTTCTTTGTCGCAGGCACTGTTTTTATACAAATGAGGTGTACCAAAAAACAATCAAATTTAAGTTTATTATTATGAAAAAATTAATCAGTATTTCTGTAGGTATCCTTTTATTGGGTTTCCTTAATGCCCAGGCCCAGGTAAAGGACGAAGTGAAAAAAGACGCAAAAAAAGTGGGCAATAAGACAGCAGAAGTTGCCTCAAAAGGAAAATCAAGGGTTGTGGATAAAGTATATGCCGATAAAGCAGGCCCCGATGGCCAGACTATCTATATAGACAAACACTCAAAATACTATTGGGTGGACAAAAAGGGCCATAAAAATTATGTAACAAAGGCCCAGTTGAAAGACAAATAGTTTATACCGGCATGCAATTTTTTGTCATAAATCCTTAGCTGAAAATGGGTTTTGAAGAGCCCGCAAGAGTTAATAATTCCTGTTGCGGGGCTTTGTCTGGTATGCTGGCCTTTAGCTGTTCCTGGAAGTGTTTAAATGAGGCGAGATCAAAGAGCGTTTTCTGATCTTCATCTGACTGGAAAAAGGCAGTATGAATAAACGTATTACCATCAGCGCCAACACAGGCATGGTAATTGATCCCGGCGCAATTCAGGTTCTGCAGATCGTTCATTACGGCTTTGATGTTTGCCTTATTTTGTTCGGCATATTCTGCTTTGGTGGTGTAGGTAACTTTTACTATTTTCATAAATCTTAATGCCTGTTTTTTTATGGTTATTGAAGAATTGCATTTAAAGGCCGGGAATAACTTATTTATAAACGTCTTTTCTGTAATCTACATCAAAAATAAATACAATTAAATTTTTATCCTAAATGGAGTAAACTATGCGGTAGGAACCCACCCTGATCCTATAGATATTTTCCGATCCGGTGAGCTTTATACTTCCGTGAGGTCTTGGGTTATTTCAAGAGAAAGAATTGCCTTTTTTACTTTTTCAAAATAAATCTTTGGAAGCTTTAATATCTGCTTTTGCGCTGTTTTTTTAATGATAACAGTATATCTCACAAAGTAGATTTTGATTTATTTTCTGCATTTTTAAAAAACTCCCGTGCTTCAATTCCTTTTTCAGAGTGACGTTTGAACACTTTTTTCAAATCTTTTATGTCCTGTATTATGGTGAGATAATCTTCTTCAGGAATAATCCTGTATTTCTTATTATCAATTTTTACAGACGCAGCAGTCATTTTTATTGGTTTTATTATACCAAAGATAAGATGATTTTATCACTTATAAAACATGGAAAGTTGATAGAACTTTAGAAAATTTCACATTGGCACATAGTAAATTAAAGTCACTGACACAAATTAGTTCTTCAATCATTATGATTGGATGAGCCGTTATCTTATCAATATCACACTCCCATTGATCTCCTTGGTTTTTCCCGCAGGGGTTTCCAGGATAATGCTGTAGTTATAGGTGCCAATATCCTGCGCAACGCCATTGAAGGTACCATCCCATCCCTGGTTAGGGTCGCTGCTGTTGTGATAGATAAGTTGTCCCCAGCGGTTATATACATTGAACTGAAGCAATTTATCAGACCTGATATTGCCTATTTTGAATACATCGTTTTTGCCGTCATTATTTGGCGAGAACGCATTGGGCATAAATTCAGTAATGTTATCGTCTATACTGAGGGTAACCTTTGCAGAGTCAATACAGCCAAACGTATTCATTGCGGTCACTACATAGGTTGTTGTTCCCTGCGGGGTAGCTACCGGGCTGTCAATATTCGGATTACTGAGCGTGCCGTCATTGGGCGACCATGTATAAAACAACGCACCGGATACATACAACTGAATGCTGCTGCCTAAAGGTATTCCCTGGCTTGGTGTTACATTTGTCAATGCCAATGGTGGATATACAATAATGTTTTGAGATGCAGTACTTGGGCAGTTGAGGTATTTAATGGTCAGGGTGAATAAGCCGGAATCAGCCATAGAGATATTCTCTATCACCGGGTTTTGATCGGTTGATGTAAATCCATTGGGGCCAACCCATTCATAAGTAAGGTTCTTAACAGCATCCGTGGCTGTCATTCTTAACGTACTGGCGCTGCATATCGGGCTGTTGCTCCATAGCGTGGGGGCAGGTGCCGGGAATGGATCGGTTAATGTTACAGACGCTATAGTATTTGACACGCAACTGAACATGACATTGATACTGGAATAGGTGCCTGATGAAAGCCCGTTAATGATTATCTGCCCTGCGGTATTTGCGGTTAAGTTTATGGTGCTGGGAATATCATTAAACACATAAGTAACTGCATAAGTTATACCTGCCACTAATCCACTTAATGTAATGGTACCGTCGCCACCGAAACAAGTCTTTGGATTTGTAAAGGAAACAGCGGTAATTTTCGGAACAGGATGTATGACAACCACCGTGGTTACAGGCGCTGAGATGCATCCGAGTTTAATGGCTGTTACTGTATAGGTTCCTGCTGAAATTAACTGTGCATTGCTAATCACCGGGTTCTGAACAGAAGAAGTAAATCCGCCGGGGCCAGTCCATGAATAAGTAACGCCTGCAGTAGCATCTGTTGCAGTAAAATCCACTTCGCTGCCTTCACATATTGGCGTATTGTTTTTTGCTGCCGGAGTTCCCGGAGTTGGCGGATTTATCAAAACCAACGGGCCACCAATTACATTCGATGTGCAACCTAAAGTAGTGGTAACCGAAATATTCGTGTAGGAGCCGATTGCGAGATTTGTAATTACCAGGTTGCCTGTTCCATTTGCTGAAATAGTTGTGGTAACCGGTGTGCTTCCATAGGTGTAATTAACGGTATAAGATTCACCGGCTGTCAATCCCGTTAATGTGATGGTGCCATCATTGGTTACACAGGTAGCAGGATTTGTAAATGAGGCCCCTTTAATAACCGGCGTAGGATTAACAATAACGGCTGTTACTGCAAAGCAACCTGAAGGCGTTATATAGGAGATAATGGCAGTGCCAGTTGAAGCTCCAATAAACGCTCCCGTGGTAGCTCCTATTACCGCTATTGAAGTATTAGCGCTGCTCCATGCGCCGCCTGCCAGTGTGTTAAACAACATGGAGGTTGCGCCTTCACAAACCGTTTTTGTACCTGTTATAGTTGCAGGAACAGGGTTAACCGTAAAAACAGTTTTTGCAGTGCAGCCCGCAGGCGTAGTATAAATGATAGTTGTTATTCCTGCTAAAACGCCAGTTACCAACCCGGTAGCAGGGTTTACGGTTGCGATGCCTGGAGTAGTGCTGCTCCATATTCCTGCAGGTGTTGCGTCACTTAACAGGGTAGTTGAGGTTTCACAAACAGATGTTGTTCCTGTTATTGCTAGAGGAAGCGGGTTAACTGTTATTGTTGTCATTACAGAACAACTGCCGGTGGTAGTATAAGTGATAATTGCCGTATTCACAGTTACACCTGTTACTATACCTGTTGTAATGCCTATGGCAGCCACAGCAGGATTGCCGCTTGTCCATGTTCCGCCGCTAAGGGCGTTGCTCAGCGTTGTTGTACTTCCGATGCATACCGATGTGGTTCCTGTAATAACAGACGGGAACGCATTTACACTGAGGGTGACAGACGTTACACAGCCCAGGTTAGTGGTGTAATTAATAATTGTTGTCCCGGCAGTTAATCCGGTTGCAATGCCGGTTACTGTATTAATTTTAGCGACAGCGGTATTGGCGCTGCTCCATGTTCCGCCGATGGTTGCATCACTTAATTTTGTCGTATTTCCGGCGCATACTGATGCGGTCCCTGCAATGGTTGCGAGCGGATTAACTGTTACAGTAATTGCTGCAATACAGCCTGCTGATGTCACATAAGTAATGTAGGCTGTTCCCGCAGCGATACCGGTAACAACGCCTGTAGTAATGCCAATTGCAGCTACGGGTGGGGTAGTGCTGCTCCATGTTCCACCAGATGCGGCATTGCTCAAAGTTGTTGTATATCCCTGGCAAACAGTTGTAGAACCTGTTATCGGCGCCAGCGCATTAATAAGAACGGTAGTAGTGGCAATGCAACCTGCGCTTGTCGTATATGACATAGTAACAGTACCTGCTGATAATCCGTTTACGAGGCCGGTTATTGCATTTATTGTTGCAATGGCAGAGTTACCGCTGCTCCAGGTGCCGCCAGGGGTAGCATCATATAAATTGGTAGTGAAACCCTGGCAAATATTTGTTGTTCCTGTAATCGGGGCAAGAGGATTAACTGTTACCGTAGTTGTGGCGATACAGCCTGCGGCAGTAGTATATTTGATAGTTGTAGTACCCGCTGTCAAACCCCTTGCTACACCTGTAGCGACCCCAACAGAGGCAACTGCCGGGCTGGTGCTGCTCCATGTGCCGCCGGTAGCTGCGTCACTTAAAGTAGTGGTGCTTCCCTGGCAAACGGTTGTAACACCTGTTATAGGACCAAGCGGCATAACGAAAAAGTTAATAGTCGCCAGGCAACCTGCCGGTGTAGTATAAGTTATCGTAACCATCCCACCGGACAGTCCCGTAACAATACCGGACGAAATACCAATTGTTGCAATGGCGGGATTACTGCTGCTCCATATTCCGCCTGTTACGGCATTACTCATTGTAGCGGTATTGCCTGCACAGAGAGTTGTAACTCCTGTAATGGGAGGAGTGGGGTTAACTGTTAATGTTATGGTGGTAAAGCAACCGCCAATGGTAGTATAGGTGATAGCTGAAGTACCCGGAGAGATTGCTGTAACTATTCCAGAACTAAGCCCGATTCCTGCTACCGCAGGGGTGCTGCTGCTCCAGGTTCCTCCCGGAGTTGCATCGCTCAATGTTGTAGTTGTGCATATCGAAGTGCTCCCTGTTATAGGAGTAAGCGGGTTGACATTCACGGTAACCGTTGCAATACAGCCTGCGGTTGTAGTGTATTGAATAATACTAAAGCCATTTGATATCCCGGTAACAATACCTGTTGTGCTTATTGTAGCCACAGTGGCATTGGAACTGCTCCATGTACCACCGGGTGTAGCATCACTTAAAATTGTTGTATAGCCCTGGCATACGGTTGTAATGCCGGCTATTGGGGCCAGAGGATTTACTGTAACTATAGTAGTAGCAATACAGCCGCTTCCGGTAGTGTATGTTATAAATGAAGTCCCGCCGGAAACTCCGGTAGTTATGCCACTTGAAATCCCAATAGATGCAATACCGGGATTGCCGCTTGTCCATGTTCCACTTGCTATAGCATCACTTAATGTGGTTGTGTAACCCTGGCAAACAGTAGTTATTCCGGTAATTGGCGCAAGAGGATTAACGGTTAAAATCAAAGTTGCGACACAGCCTGAGGTAGTTGTATATTGAATTATTGAAGTCCCGCCTGATAACCCGGTTGCAACGCCTGTTGTAAGCCCTACGATGGCCACAGAGGTGTTGGAACTGCTCCATGTGCCGCCAGGTGTGCCATCACTTAATGTTGTAGTGGTTCCCTGGCAAATAACAGATGTTCCTGTTATCGGGGAAATCGGGATGACTGTTAAAGTAGTAGTCGCATAACAGCCGCCGGGCGTAGTATAAGTTATGATTGTCGTTCCCGGAGCAATACCGGTTGTAACGCCCAATACATTGATGGTGGCTATTGCGGTATTACCGCTTGTCCAGGTCCCGCTTGGGGTGAGATTACTCAAAATGGTAGCGCTTCCCTGGCAAACAGTCGTAGTGCCGGTTATTGGAAAGAGCGCATTAACAGTTACAGTTGTAGTAGCGATACATCCTGTAATTGTGGTATATTTTATTGTTGTTGCGCCTGAGGCAATTCCTGTTACAATGCCCAATACCGGGTCAATAGTTGCAGCGGCAACATTTGTGCTGCTCCATGAACCTCCTGTTGTAGCATCGCTCAATTGTATAGTACTGCCTACGCATACTGCTGTTGGCCCTGTAATTGGGGCCAGCGGATAAACAGTTACTGTAATTGTTGAATAGCAACCGCTGGAAACCGTATAAGTGATTGAAGTAGTGCCGCCGGAAACCCCTGTAACTATACCTGTTGAGGTAGTGACTGTTGCTATGGAAATATTACCGCTTGTCCAGGTGCCCCCGGTTGTGCTGTTGCTTAAAGTGATATTGCTTCCGGGGCAAACTGGTATAGAACCGGTAATGGGTGTCAGTAAATTTACATTAATCGTAAATGTGGATGTACAGCCCGCGGGGGTAGTATAGGTGATTGTTGAATTGCCAATTGAAACACCGGTTACAATTCCTGATGAAGCTACGATGGTCGCTACAGCCGGGTTACTGCTGGTCCATGTGCCCCCGGAAACAGGGTTAACCAATGTTGTATTCCCGCCGACGCATACTGTAGCTGATCCGGTAATTGGTAAATCAGGGTTAACGGTTAGTGTGGTTAGGGCAAAACATCCGCCCGGAGAGGTGTAAGTGATGATGGCAGTACCTCCCGATATTCCGGCAGCTGTTCCTGATAAAGCTCCGATTGTTGCAATGGAAGCATTGCCGCTTGTCCATGTACCTCCTGTTGTGGCGTCACTAAGCGTCGTTGTACTACCCTGGCAAACCGTATTTGTTCCGGTAATAGCAGGCGGAGGCGGAAGGACGGTTAATGTAGCAGTTATGTTGCAGCCTGTGGCTGTGGTATAGGTAATAGTTGCAGTGCCTGTTGCTATCCCTGCTGCTATGCCGGTAGCGCTGCCAATAGTTGCGATAGAAGTGTTAGAACTGGACCATGTACCACCGGTAATAGCGTCGCTCAAAGTTGCAGTGGCCCCGGTACACACAGAGGTTGCGCCGCTAATTGGTGAAACCGGATTGACCGTGATTGTTTTTGTAGCGGTTGTAGTATTGCCGCAGGCGTCAGTTGACGTTACGGTATAGGTAGTGGTTGCCGAAGGCGTCAGCGTTACGGATGCGCCTGTAAAGCTGCCCGGAGTCCAAACATATGTGTAAGGTGGGACTCCGTTTAAAGCAGTTGTTGAAAGTATTGTTGGTTGTCCCTGGCAAACAGGTGAAGCGCTCGCGGATACTCCACCGGGGTCAATGGTATTCCCGAATACGGTAATAGTAAGTGGCGTACCTGCCGAAATATAAAGATTGCTACAGGGCGAAGTAGTTAAATAATCCTGGTAGAAATTCATTGTAAGGTTCAGATTGTATGGAAGGCATTGCGGAGCAGGAACACATGGGAATATGGATGAAAATATTGAAGCTCCGGTACCGGTGCAGGTGCCTGCCAGTAAACTGTTACAATTCCAGAAAAGCGCGGTTGGCGTAGGGCTTCTGCAGGTGCCTAACTTGAAATCAAATGCGCCGTTATTCAATAATGCGCCTCCGCTGGTAACGTATTGAAATGAAAACTGAACATCAGAAATGGTAACATATGCAGGTACTGTAGCTGGATTTGTATATACGCAACCTATTGTCCAGCTTGGGCTGTAGCTGCTGCCGCTTACTGATGATATGGTAGCTGTTGATACCAGAGGATCAATAATTATCGGGTAAGAAGATGCAGGTCTGTTCAGGAAATCCCCCGGCAATGCAATATCCAGCACATCATCGTTGATGTGATACTCCAACATTTTAAGGGTACTGTTAATAGCTTTCTTTTCAAAAGCTGTAGCTGCTGAAATAGTGAATAATTTATCCCCTGAATTATTTGTTATTTCCACGTTGCCGGTATAGGTAATAGGCCCGGAGTCCATCGCCTTGACTTTTCCCTGCGGAAGCACCATTGATAATCCGCCATCCAGGTGAAGGTGATCTCTCACCAATAACTGGCCACCGGAATAGGCTGGCATCGCCTTATTGATCCAGAAGTTTGTTTTTACAGAGCCGCGGATAACAAAGATCTCAATGTCCATACCCGGCCATGCATTGGTCACATATACGCCATCGTCCCCTGCTGTGTAATGTGTCCAGTCGGCATTGCCCAATGATACTTCACTGCCGTCCGGTTTTGCAAATACAAGTTCCAGGTTATGATTAAATTGAAATGCCTGCCCGGTTTTTCCTAATGAAACAAATTTATTTGTGGTGTTAATACTTACCGGGATCTCCTGTTCTGTTGCGGCATATACACCAATGTTTTTGTTATCAGGTTGCAGTTGAGTTTTTATTGTTATCCAGTTTCCGTTTGCATCATGGTAGTGCATAGGTGCGTTGGATGTCTGCTGCATGATCTTTCTGCCTTGCGTACCTTCTTTAATAAAAGTCTTTGAATTTTCGGTGCGTTTTCCTATCAGTTCATAGCAGTTGTCGCAAGGCGTCTCTGCAAAAAGTTTTCCTGTTTCGGGATGCTGTTCATATCCTGCATTATTTTTAATGGCTTCTGCGCTAGTGTTAATAAACGGCACTGTAAAAGATGTATAATTTCTGTTTCCGGCAGTCATTCCGTTCTTGGCGTGAGCGGTAGCCTGCTGTCCATACAAGCTGGTGCACTGAGTTGAAATACAGAAAAATGCCAGTATAAAGATGACAGTAGTGAAATTCTTCATAAGATTCTGTAAATATACTAATAAACCTGACAATTTCTAATAGGTGTTATACAGAAATAATTCACAGTGGAAAGTGGGCTTTAACTCGAAATTAATAGGAGTAAAGATAGTACAGTAAAACTCTCGGTAATGTACTATTCTTGCAAAGGAGAGTTGGTGAATTTTTTTGAAAAAACCGGATGAATTTGTTATTGTGGGTTTCCACCTATATATGCAAAAGGAAAAAATGTGAAAGATGTTACCGCTGCTTGTAGCGGAATTCAAAGAGCCGAAACTCAGCATGTCTCAGCACAATATAGCATTATTAATACCCCACAGTTAATTTCAAATGGCCGCCTAATCCTTCGCGTACTATACGCATAAGTGTGGAGAGCCGGATGTCGCTGGCGTTGTTTTCTATACGTGAAATATAGGTTTTGGTTGTACCGCATTTTTCCGCAAGCTGTTCCTGGGTCATATTTTGCTGCTTACGCATTTCCTGGAGCATAACTCCTAAGGCGAAGGCGTCATAGCCCTCTTCAAACTGTTCCCTTTTTTTTGTCCCGCGCTTGCCATATTCTGCATCTATATGATCCTCAAGCTTCACTATTTTATTTTTGGTCTTCATAATATTGTTGTTTAAGTTTCAATGCTTTTTCAATTTCATTTTTCGGAGTTTTTTGAGATTTCTTTTGAAACCCGTTAAGCAACACAACTAGCTTGCCTTTATCAAAGAAACAGAAAATACGAAAAATATTACCGCTGAAAATTACACGTATCTCATAAATATCCGTGCCTTCAATGTGCTTAAAATATTCTACAGGAATATGCGGCATATAGGCTACCAGCCGGATAGTCCACATAATCTTTTCACGGACTTTAGCATTCTGGCCGTTATAAAAATCCCAGTACTCATCGCCATAAACGATTATTTCCCGTGCATGTTCTTTATCATTAAACACCTTGCAAAGTTAACGATTCAGGTAACAATTCAAAATTATTTTTTTGTTTTAAAACAAACAATCCCATCGCGGGGAACGAAGCAAAACAATTCCCTAATTCCCAATTCCACTAAAAAAATGAATTACTTTTGAGCTTTACTGAAACATATTTTGAATCTATCCTTTTTCATAGCACGGCGGTATTTAGTAAAGCAGAAGGGAACCTTCTCTTCCTTTATTATAAAACTGGCAATAGTGGCTACAGCGCTGAGCGTGGCTGTGATGATTGTAGCGCTCGCTATTGTTACGGGGTTCAAATATTCGGTAGCGGAAAAACTATTTAGTTTCATGGGGCATATACATGTGGTGCCTTATGACGTAACCAAGTCGAACGCCATAACGCCGGAGCCTATTTTCTACGATACGGCATTAATGGCTGAAATGAAAAAGATACCGCATGTGGTTTCGGTATCGCCGTTTGCACAACGGCCGGTTATAGTGCAGTCCCATGGGCAGATGGATGGACTGATGCTGAAAGGCGTTACAAAGAGCTATCATTTCTTAACAGGCATAACCACTACCGGAGCATCTATTGATTACAGCGATACCTTTTACAGTAAACAAATATTGCTGTCGCAAACTACTGCCGACAGGCTGAATATTAACTTAGGGGATACGGTGCAGCTTGATTTTATTGAGAATGGCACACCCCGGATACGCAGGGTACGGGTTTGTGGCCTTTTTCACAGCGGAATGGAGGAAGTGGATAAGTATTACGGAGTGTGCGACCTGCGTCTGCTGCAGCGTATCAACAACTGGCCAGCCGACAGCATCAATGGCTACCAGGTGGATCTTGACGACCAGAAGTATGCGGATACGGTATCGAACTTTATCCATTACAACCTGGTCAACGCACCGCTGGAATCATACACCACTACCGAAAATTATTCCTTCATTTTCGACTGGCTGGACATGCAAAGTTTAAACGGCGCCATACTGCTGGCGATTATGGCTGTTGTGGCCATCATAAATATGGGCTCTATACTGGTGATACTGATGGTGGACCGCGCTATGATGATAGGCCTGCTCAAAGCTCTGGGCATGACATTCGAAGGGACGCGGAATATATTCCTTAGTATTGCCGGTCTGATAGGTTTTGCCGGTATTTTGCTGGGCAATATTATCGCGCTCTCGCTTTGCTGGCTTCAGGTACATTTCGGATTAATAACACTACCGGAAGCAACCTACTATATGCGCTATGTGCCTGTAAAAATAATCTGGTGGCAGGTGGGCCTGATAGACATAGTGACCTTATTTCTGTGCGTATTTTGTATGTGGCTGCCGGCATTGTATATTCGCAGGATTCAACCGGCAAGAGTGTTGCAGTTTAAGTAGGCAGTTGGCAGTTGACAGTTGACAGTTTGCAGTTGGCCGTTTATTGTAAAAGAATGTAAACAATTGAAATTTTAATAAAAGTGGGATCATTTAGGGATTTAATCGTTTATAAAAAGGCATTCGACCTGGCAATGTCTGTTTATCACGTGACTAAACAATTCCCATCAGATGAAAAGTATAGCTTAACAAGCCAGATACGAAGGAGTTCGCGCTCTGTTTGCTCAAATCTTGCAGAGGGATACAGAAAAAGACAATATCCGGCTCATTTCGTTGCCAAGGTATCTGATGCAGATATGGAAAATACCGAAACTTCAGTATGGCTGGATTTTTCCCTGTCGTGCGAATACATTGATGACACAACTTTCGCTTTTTTAAAAAATACCAATATTGAAATGGGCAGATTATTATATGATATAATTGAAAATCCGGAAAAATATTCCATGAAAAAAAGTTGAGAAATTGGTAATTGGTTCAAATGCTGCCAACTGCCAACTGTCAACTGTCAACTGAAAAACTTGAACAATAAAGACATTTACAAAAAGGTTTGCGGGCAAAAGATGACAGTGCCGGTATTCATGCAGCCATGGTGGCTGGATGAGGTATGTAAAGAATGGGATGTGGCTATTGCGCAGAAAGGAGACCTCGTAACCGGTGCATGGCCCTATCCGGTAGAGAAGAAAATAGGGGTGACACTACTTCGTAATCCACTGCTGACGCCTTACCTGGGGCCATTCGTATTTTTCCCGAATGATGTAAAAGAAAGCAACCGCGACAGTTTTGAACATGAAACGGTGGCTGACCTGGTAAAGAAGATGCCGGACGCCAAAGTATGGCACCTGGCCATACAGCCGGGTATGAAACAAGTGGGTATCTTCAAAAACAATGGCCTGAAACCATCGGTGCAACAGACTTTTTTACTGGAGCTGAAAGAAGATGAAGACACGCTGTTCGCGAATATGAAAGATACTATGCGGCGCAATATCCGCATGGCGGAGAAGGAAGTAACAATCAGCAATTCACCGGAACACCTCAAAGATTTATTTAAATTCCAGAAGCATACCCTTACAAAAAAAGGCAGGGATGTACCCTATACCTTAAAATACATGCAGAAAATAATGGACGCCTGTATCGCCCATAATTCTGCGGCGCTGTGGGTAGCGAAAGGAAATGGAAAAATTCAGGCGGTCGTTTGGCAGGTATGGGACGAAAAATGCAGTTATTACTTTATGGGCGGCCAAAACCATGAAACCAACAGCTACCGGGCTATGTCGGCATTATTGTGGCATACTATGAAAGAGGCCAAAAAAAGAGGCCATACCACTTTTGACCTCGAAGGCAGTATGGATGAAGGCGTAGAGCGGTTTTTCAGGAATTTTGGCGGAGACAGGGCCTTGTATATAGTGCTGCGTAAGAATGAATCTATGCTATGGAAAATGAAGACCGCAATTTTTAAATAATAGCTTAATTACTCAATGGCTCAATGGCTCAATTAATGTGAAAATGTGGTAATGTGAAAATGTGGTGAACTCCAATATTATCATAAATTTGAAACTGTACAGTTTTTAAGAGATTTTTTTTATTTTCTCTCTTTTTCGTTTATTCTATTGATTTTCAATTAGTTGCTTGATTTGTTACCCGAAAGAACTGTACGTTTTCTGTACGTTTTCTTTACAATGTCCTTTATTGTCTGAATCGCGGATTTTCCGGATTTAAAGATTAAATTGATTTTTCCCATTTCT
>CAISOH010000159.1 GCA_903887005.1 uncultured Bacteroidota bacterium
GATAATGACACAAATGAAACGGATTAAGTAAACTATATTTGTAACAGTGAAGCAACTAAATAACGCACTCATTTTTGAGATTAACTATGGTGGGTCAGTTTGGCGAGGAAAAGAGGGGTCACTTTACGCGGAATATCCAACTATTGAGAGAATATTCTTTGTGAGCTAAAAATCTGTTACCGAATTATTAATTAGTTAAAGAACAATCGTCTGTTTTTTGGTTTTATAGCCCAATAAATATAGATTCACCCCGAAATATTTAATTGTTGTTATGAGAAATTTCGTGTTCCTTTTTCTTGCGTTTATTTTGTTTTCAAGCTCGGCAATTGCCCAGCGGGTTATCCCATCTAGTCTTGACGATGAAGATGATCCATTTGATACAAAATCGTATTTTATGGGTGGGTTCAATTATCTCAGTGATAATGTATATCTCGGCAGAAGGGATACACTGACAATTCCTTATTATACCCCTTACATAGGATATCACTACAAAAACGGGCTCTATGCAAAAGGAATGGTTTCATATACTACTGCAAAAGGTGGGACCATTGACCTAACCACAATAGAAGCTGGTTGGGACCATAGCTTCAACGACCATTTCAATGGCGGAGTAAACTTTGATAAATTTTTCTACAATAAAAACAGTCTAAGTGTCAGAGCTAATTCAAAGGGGTCAGGCGGAGTATATGGTCAATTCAATAATGATATTATTGAGCCTCAAATCACTTTTGATCTGAATATAAATAGCAAATCTACAGATTATGTTATTGGCATAATTTTAGATCATGATTTCAAATTATTAAACAAAACACTTCATATTATTCCCACAGTAGGGTTTAGCTCAGGAACACAAAATTATTATGACGAATATTTTATAAACCGTATGAACAAAAAGGATAAGAAAGGTAATGTAAAAACAGCAATATCAAACCCAAATAGGTTGGTACCGCTTGTTTATGAATTTAGTATCAAAGTGACTTATAGGGTTAATAAATGGCTTTTTACTTTAACACCAAATTACGTTATTCCTTTAAGCCCAGCAACAATTACTATAAATAAAAAAACATCACAAGAAAAGTTATCGAATAGCTTTTACGTAGAATTGGATATTTGCCATCGTTAAAATAATTCGGAATAAACTTTTACAGAAGCATTTAATTAAGGTTCAAAAATGAAATTAAATGTATAATGATCAATATGCGTTTAACTGTGTGAAAGATTAAACTATTTGTTTTTTTGTTGGTCTTATCCCTTGTAATAAAAAGAATATTAACCACAAAAAATAATAGCTATGCAAAAATCAAAATTAATGCTTTTTCTAAGCACTGCAGCCGTTACATTGTCAGTCTTTATTTTTACAGCGGCCTGTCACAAAACAAGTACCTCAACTAATGAGGATACCACACCAGCCACCGATTATTCCGTAGCTGAAAAGACCTTCAATGATGTCCAGACAGTATCTGACCAGGCTGCTACCGTAAATGGTAATATGGCTTTTAGAACCACCGCTACAACAGGCAGCGGATGCGCTACGGTAACTCATTCTTTCAATGGAACCGACAGTGTGCTGACAATCGATTTTGGATTAACAGATTGTTTATGCCATGACGGTAGCTACCGCAGGGGACAAATAATTGTTACCTATACAGGTCATTATGCTGATAGCGGCTCTGTGCACAACATTACTTTCAACAATTTCTTCCATAATGATAACCAGGTTACAGGTACTAAGACGGTTACCAATATGGGTCATAATTCATCTGGACAGATTTACTTTGACGTCACTATCAACTGTAGTATTATTAAAGCTAATGGTGAAACTCACACAGCAAATTGGAATAGGGTTCGTACCTGGGTTACTCAAGGCACACCAAATGTTTACCAGATTACTGGCTCAGGTACACTGGTCCGCCCTAATGGCAAAACCGTAAGCGTCAATATAACCAATCCACTTGTCATGGCTTCTGACTGTCGTTGGATAGAGGCAGGTACTGTTGTTTATACTTTACCTAATGGTTTAAACCGGACTTTGAATTATGGGAATACAGCTTTATGTGATGATTTGGCGCAATTAACGTTGCCAAACGGAACAACTCAGAATATTACACTCAAGTAAATTATTGGTGAATTTATTTTTTTTAGAAAAACACTGCTTATGGCAGTGTTTTTTTGCTAAATAAGAGTTGGTAACTTATAGGTGGGGTAGATTTAATAATATTCCTTACCCCATTTATAAAGCTCTTTTAGTATTGGCTGCAATTTTCTTCCTTTATCGGTAAGGGTATATTCGACTGTTGGTGGTACAGTCGCATATGCAACCCGTTTTACAATATCATGAGCTTCCATAAGCTTTAATTCTTTCACAAGCATCCTGGTATTGATACCTTCGATACTGCGCTCTAATTCTTTAAATCTTTTGGTGCCTTCAAAGAGTGAATAGACTATTGTGAAAGCCCATTTACCACCTAAAATCTCCAAAGACTGTCTAACGGGACAAGATCTATCGTTTATTTTTCCAAATATTTTCTCAGTGTTAGCCATATTGCTTTACATTTTGTTACTACTATACATTGTTGACACTACTTGCAAATGTAAAGTAAAGTACTTTAGTTTGCATTTCTAAATTCATAAAAATGAACATTGCACTTTGGGTTATTCAAGGAATTCTCGCAACCATGTTTTGCATTTCAGGCATCATGATTTTAACACAGCCCAAAGAAAAGTTAGCGGCAAAAATGCCATTTGTAAATGACTATTCAGATCCAATGGTCAAACTTGTTGCTTTTGCACACATCTTTGGTGCCATAGGTTTAATACTGCCTTTGTTGTTGAACATAATACCAATTCTAACGCCAATTGCTGCCAGCGGATTGGCACTGGTGATGCTATTGGCTATAGGTTACAACAAGAAAAGAGGCGATAATAAAGGGGTGAGAGTGGACGTTGTTATTCTGTTACTTTATTTATTTATCGCTGTTGGTAGATTTAAAGGGCTGTAAATAGATTTTGTATTTGTAGTTTCCTATTAAAAACGCTGGTATGTTATGAGCAATAAATTAGAATATAAAGAAGCATTTGTAATACTGGCGGAAACACTTGATGGCTGGAGGTCACCAATTAGTGATGAGGGTAGTAAAATGCTTCAATTGCATTACCAATGGGCAAACGAGTTAGTCAGAAAAGGACATACTTTAATGGCAGGGCCTTTGGATCGGGAATTATTTACAAAATCCGACTATAAGATCTCTGGTCACCTTACTGGTTTGATTATTATCAAGGCAACTTCAAGGGAAGAAGCTGAACAGATTGCCTTCCATGATCCCTTTCACATAAATGGTTATAGAAAAAATAAGGTTTACTCTTTTGCTATCGGGTTCGCAAATCCTGATATTTTAAAGGTGGTATCCGAAATGCTGTAAGATTTCATAAACAACAAAATTCCGATAAGAATGAAAAAATTTATGGTTGATATCCTTTTAGAAGGAATGGACACAGAAACAAGAATGAAGCTTCTACCAAAGGAACAAGAAGTGGTTAAGGAGCTGGAGTCAAATGGGACAATAGTGGATACCTTCATCAAACTGGATATGTCAGGTATTTACATGATAGTTATGGCTATTGACCAAGATGATGTGCATAAAAAACTCTCTGCTTTGCCCTATTACCCTTATATGAAAATCAAAATAGTTCCTATAAGGCTTGTTAATAGCATAAATCAATAATTCAAAAGCGTATCAGTGTTAGAAAAGGTGATAGTTTAGGTGGCACTTTTTGAAGTTCATTTTGCTATTATACTAAGATAGCCGGTTATTATGCACTTGTAACATTTCATTCGTCAAGACGTATGCCTTTCTAAACTCAGCTAATCTATCAGGTAGTATTTGCTCTATATTTATATTGATTTTTTTTTAGAAAACCACTGCTTATGGCAGTGGTTTTTTGCTAAATAAGAGCTGGTAGTTTATACTTGGGATGGATTTAATAATATTTCTTACCCCATTTAGAAGGATTTTGCAAAATTGAACGTCTAAATATTGTCTTATAATAATATGAGGTATTTCAAATTCCTTCAATGAAAATTTGCTTCTTCTTTTTTTAGTTATCATTCCTAATCTCCTGATTGCTCAAAACAATAGACAGAAGATAAGATGTATAATAATTGATAAACTGTCACAAGCACCAATTATCGGAGCTGTTGTACAGTTTGCAGAAGATACAACCTCAAAAGGCACTCAGACATATTTGACAGGAAGTTATCTGCTTGCAGATGTCAACCGGGACGGTACGAGATAAAAGTTATAGGTATAGGCGTTTAGATCGCAATAATGTAGCTTTGCCTTATGGAGAGGCGAATTACCTTTGCAGGTGTGAATTCAATTATGTTCCACCAACGGTTTAAAACAGACGACGACTGTCTGGAATATTTATCCGGCGTTA
>CAISOH010000160.1 GCA_903887005.1 uncultured Bacteroidota bacterium
ATTCACATATAAGGTAAATCTCAGACATAGCGAAACCAAGAAGGAATGGGAAAAACTTGTCACTATGACCAATAAAGAAAAAGAATTATTGAAAATCCTAAATTGTAGTGTATAAAACAGGGGGTAAATTCAGGTAATTATACTTCACGCCGCAATGTCATTGACTTAAGGATAATTGGACGAAAAGTTAGTTTTCCGACAATACATATGTAGTTATATTAACATAATATTGTGTTTTATATATGAGTTATTTATATTATATTTACTCATGTATAACAAATCTACCGGATGCTCGTCCAATTCAATTTTTCTTCATATAATTAAACACCTGAATCTGAAAATGGCCGATGAGGTTTTTACCCAGCTTTACAAAGTAGGGGATAAATCTTTTACAAGGAACCGTTTCTTTACCTTTAAGGTTTTATTGGGCTTCCTCATGACCAACCTTCAGAAATCTATCCAGCGCGAAATTTCCTTGTTCGTAGATGCAATTAAACTGGATGGTGGCAGTATCCCCGAGGTGAGCAAAAGTGCTTTTTGCAAAGCGCGCATGAAGCTCCAACCAACCGTTTTCAAGGCGCTGAGCAATGAGGTTGTCAATGAGTACTATAAATTTGGAGAGGCTGAATTATGGCATGGTTACAGGATCATTGGTGTAGACGGGAGCCGGATAGTAATGCCCAATACAAAGGCGATGTCCAGTCGGTTTGGTGTTGTTGTAAGCAGCGAGGGCAACAAGGACAATAATGCCACTTGCATGGCCCAGGCGCTTACGATGTATGATACGTTAAACAACATCACCCTTTATGGGGCTCTTGAGAACATCGCTGAATCGGAGACATCTTTGCTATATAAAGCATTGACTGATACTTCATTAAACAAAAACGATATCCTGGTCTTTGACCGTTACTACGCCAGCCACCTGCTTTTTTTCTATTTACAGAAGCTGGGAGTGCAGTTTTGTTTCCGGATGAAAATCGGCTGGTGGAATATAGTAAAAGACTTCAATGCCAGTGGAAAAGAAAGCCAGGTATTGGTATTGAAGATGCCGGTTAAGGATAAGAAAGAAGCCATAGCGCTGGGTATAACTGAAACAAGCATAAAATGCAGGCTGACAAGGGTAGCGCTGGATGGCGGTGAAATAGAAATACTGATCACATCATTGACAGATGAGCAAAAAATAAGTGTAGCTGATACTAAAGAGCTATACGGGAAAAGGTGGTCTATCGAAGACTCATATAAAACCTTTAAAAACAAAGTCTGCGTAGAGAATTTCTCGGGAAAAACAGAAATCGCAGTAATGCAGGATTTTTATGTCAAGATATTTATCATGAACCTAACCGCTGTCGCCATCAGGCCGATAAATATCGCATTAAAGAAAAAATCAGTAAGGGTAAAATACCCCCATCAAGTAAATCTCATTGAAGCAATAGCTACTATGAAGAGGGCTGTAGTCTCGTTCTTTGTAACCGGAAAGCTTGCAAAAGGCATAAAAAAATTGATTGCAAGGGTGTCGAAAATAACCGAACCAATACGGAAAGGCAGAAAATTCAAACGGAAACATAAGGCAAAAAAGAAATACTACATGACCCAAAAACCAGTATAACCTGAATTATTCATAAAAAAAGGAAAAACCCTTGTGTGATTTAAGATAATTGCTTATCTTACAATTAGTTAGAAAGTTATCACACTATGAGTTTTTCCAAAAATAAAGGTACGACAAGTTTTGAAAATAGCCAGTCTG
>CAISOH010000161.1 GCA_903887005.1 uncultured Bacteroidota bacterium
ATGTTAAAATATAAAGCTTTTGGTTTAAAATATGAAATTTTATAATTATTATTTAAGTACTACTAATAATAGGGATTATAATAAGTAATAATTGAATTAAATTTGTTGCAAGAAAATGTTGATTTTATTTTACTGCATTTGCCTGATTTTTATTAATAATAATGGATATGGAATTTAAAAATACTGATAAAGTTACTGTCATTGGCGATACCTCAGACCATGGTTTTTACATAGGTGCCTGCCTTACAATTATTGGACATAACGAGAACCAATATGCAGCTTCTGATGGTATTATTAACAGATGGATAGATAAGGTAGATATAGAATTATATCAGCCGGATACCACAAATACTTATTTGGCTTTTAATGAAACTTTATTGTCATTAGAAAAACAGCATGTAGATCTCCTCCATTTGCAATTAGGCCATACAGGAGATCTTTCTATGGCGTATGGATCTCTTGCCGCTAATACACTTACTTCTATCTCAATAATAAAACATATATACAATATCTATACAGACGAATACTTTTAATAAATTTATTGGCAACAATTGAAAGCAAATCGTTGCTTAATAATTTTGAAACAATAGTTCTTTGCAGGTTTGTCAGTTTGTTCATTGCTTTTTCTATCTCTTTCATATTGAAAGGTTTATAAAAATAAGCCCATGCGCCATTCTTATAGGCGGTATCTAATGTTTGCTTATCAAGATCTCCTGTTATAATTATTATATGAGATTTTGGATAAGCTTGTTTAATATTATGAATAATGTCAACCCCATAAACGTCGGACAGATGTAAATCAAGTAATACGAAATCTGGTATTACCTCAGCTTTTCTATTTTTCAGTTCTTTATAACAACCTGAAGAAAAAACTAAACTATATTTATTTGATGCATTAAAATAATCTTCCATTGTTTGCCTCAATGTAATATTATCTTCTAAAACAGCTACTGAATACATAAAACGATATGCAATTTTAAGATGAATAAGCAGTCTAATAAATGGCAAATTTATGTTTAGAAAATCTCTTGGGTATCCCTATTATTAGTAGGTGCTATTATATACTATATAATAATTATTTACAGGTATTTGGTCTAAGCTGGATCACTAATAATAGGGATATAAAGAAGAAATTTTGGGTATAATATTGTAGATTTATAAAACTGATTTTATGATAGGGGCAAATATTGCACCAATTAACTCGCATACATTAAATGTGTAATGTATTAATTTGTGAACGAATTGTTTTGTTACTATTATTTTGCATGTGTAGTTGATTTATATGTATATTTTAATTATCTACACATTAATTATGTTGATATTTTGTAATAATATGTGAATTTCAAATTAATAAAAAATAAATCGTGAGTCTCAATAATAAACCATATAATTATAATTCAATTATTTCGTTTGATGAAGATAAGTATTTCGCTACAGAAGGAGCTAATAACAGGTGGATAGGAAATGAAACAATTCAATTATTTCTCCCAGATATTCCTTTCACTTATTGTGCTTTTGATGAAATAATTAAGTCGTTAGAAATTCAACATGAAGAATTTCTTAATTTGCAAGAGATTCATAAGGGCGATATTTCAATGGCCTACGGTTCTATCGCAGCAAATATATTAATTACGCTATCATTAATTAAGCATTTATTTAATATATTTGAGAAAGAACACATGTTGGTAACTACAAATGAATTTCAATTACATCAAACCTGAAAAATTTGCCACTTGCTAAAAAACGTTTACAAAACTTTTACTGCTGAGAGGATGTTTCAAAAATCTTTACTCATGAAGTGACTATAATATATATATTATAATGCACTTAGGCTTGGAAAATAGAATTATCCACCCGATGTCACCACGAATTTTATTAATCCCTCCTCTATAGCCATTGAAAAATGGTATCCTAATTTCATGCATAGTCCTTTGCATATATACAATCCAATTCCAATGCCATTTAGGGAAAGATCCTTATGGAATTTCCGGAATTGGTCAATGTCCTTGGTTTCAAAGAAAAAGCCTTCAGGAACATGATTAATAACTGAAAACTCAAAACCATTGTTTATTGATGTTAACCTGACTTTAGGTGGTTTTCTCATTGAATCATGCCTTATGCCATTGTCAATTAATTCAGTAAAAATAATATTTAAATATTCTGTTCCTATATTGGCCTTATCTATAAAATCAACTTCAGCTTCAATTTTGGCATCATTATACATAATCCCATTATTGAAATAAATCAGAATTTGAATGAGTAAATCTGATAAATAAGGCATATGAACTGAATGCGTACGTATATCAAATTTATTATTGGTCAGTGCCGCATGAACAATTAAATTCCTGGTATTACGGAACATACGAAAACTGGAGTTGTAGATAGCGCTTATAGTATCCTTAAAATCTTCGTGCTTAAATGATTCGTTCCTGCTATCCATCGATAGTGTAGCATTGATCATATTATTTAACGGAGTTAAAAATTCCTGCTTAAAATTATTATTAAGGATGGTCAGCCATTTTTCATTTATTTCCTCTG
>CAISOH010000162.1 GCA_903887005.1 uncultured Bacteroidota bacterium
ACTAAAATTAAAAACTTTCGGATCCTCCATAAGGGTTACCGCAACACTGCACTATGCTTTTCTTACATAATTACTCGCACTAAATTATATAAAAATCAGTACCTCAAAGCCCTCTATTAATATATGTATTAATTTACCCGATTACAGTATAAATCTCAAAACAACCGATTTATAAACTATATGTGTACCACAATTTTAAAAAATTCGCTCCATTATTGAACATTATATCCCTGATTTTATTTTGCAAATCGTCTGTATTTACGCTTCCATCGGCGTTTCTTGGTAATATTGTTCCCTGTGGTATTGGATGGAAATGTAAATAAGAAGATTCCACTGATGGCATGAGGTCTGATAATAGTTCTTCCACGCCATATTTATCAAGATCAGTACAATAATCAGCCAAAGAAATGGGTTCAATCAGGCCATCATAATCACTGCCAATTACTATGTGCGACCAGGGATTAATTGCAGTTTTAGTTAACCCGATTGCCAGTATATGAATGATATTGAATGCCAGGCAGGCAATTTGTCTCAGATTATCTCTATCCCAATCATTTATGATTCCTTCAGGATCTATTTGCACATCTGTATCCGGATCGATATCAATATCGTCTGATTCAGTTGGTTCGTAATTTGCCTTTAAGAAATTAAATTCATCTGTTGATAAATATTCAGTACTGTTGTATTCTACATTTTCATCTGTCGCTATAACTCCAACGATACGCCTGTCAAGGCTAACACCAATCATTCCATTGCTGTTTAGTATTTCTATAATGTCTTCATCCATCAGGTTTATGGTCCATGGATTAAAATGGTATTTTGTTGGATTAACATCTCCGGAATTATCCATCCCTGCAATTATCAAAGGGGCTGCAATAGTTGTTTTTCCGTTATTGTCATTCCCTTCTACATTTATCCATTCATTTATCGAACAGCCGGTTACTCCCATGTGAGTAGCTAAAACCGGCAATGTATAGCCTTTCTGTTTTCTGTAGGTATAAAAATCAAGACGTGATTTTAAGCTCATGTGCTTAATATCTATGAGAACAGGGGTTTTGCGGTCACCAATTTTCATTTCATAAGCGGCGGATATGACGGCTTTACCGGCATCAGTAAGGCCATTTCCTGCAGGGTAAAAGTAATTATGCTTTAAAAATTTCATACCATACCCATGTGTGGCTAATGGTATTTCTTTTATGTAAGTAAGATGTGTAAGGGTTACATAAAGGAGGTCCATTTCTTCGAGCCACATAGCATTGAATAAGTGTACCAGGCTTTGTGCAGGGGTAAGTACATTGTTTGCATTATTATAAAAATCAGCATAGATATTATCTGTTTTACCGGGATCAGGTATAACGTCTAAATCCGCAGGAGAATTATTCACAAGGTTACGGTTCAGATTATGCCCTCCTTCCATAGCTAAAGCTAAAGTTGTACCCTTATAAGTATCAAAGGCAGCCAGTTTATTTTTGCTGCGGGCTAATATTTTTATCAACCCGTTTACCCCGGCTTTTTTTGATGAGCCTATATTTGCAAGGATACCATAAAGATTAAGCTCTTTAATAAACAGGTGATAATAAGAAATTTTACCGTCTCCTACTTTATCAAAGTATTTTCTATCCAATGGGGCTACAATTCTGCTGCGAAGTATGTCTCCAAAGATGTTACTTGCAGAAGCAATTGCATATTCGAGGGTTACAATATTTGCAACGCCTAAATTTTCATGAGCCTTTGTTAATTGATCAAAACTGCACTGGCTGCCCAGTATATGAAGTACACCCCTGTCAATCATATTCATAATGTCATTGTCTGGCACAATGCCCGGGGTCAGTTGGGCTGGAGTACGTGTACTTGGATAATTATCTTCATAATCCGATATGAATTTTTTGAACATCGGGTGATAATGGAAGTCGAAATAGTTAGACATAATTATAAATTTTGAGATTGTGATTTTACTTCAATTTTTAATTGACGTTAAGGTTTGTATTATGCATTATGTTTATTATGATGAATCAAAACTAAAATAAATTTTTGGCAATGAATACCGTTAAAAAACCCTTTTTTTTACCGTTTTTTACCCCTTGAGAATTCGTGAATAATTTTGTACATGCCGGATAAATACACATTACCTTGTTTGTTTTCTCTCTTAAAGAGAGGAGGAACAAGGCGAATTACCATTGCTATGGGATGTAATAGGTGAACTGATTCTTGTCAATATTATCTTTTGGGCACCTCTAAAAACTAAAGTTAGTAATATTTAATATAAATTTAACAATTTATTTTTATGTATTGTATTATATTTGTTACTGTAAATCAAGCAATTGTTCCACATGAAACAATTTAAACGTAGCAAAGCAGTTGGTTTTTTTGATGAAGATTTCAGGCTTGAAAAACTCACCAAATTAGGAGACCCT
>CAISOH010000163.1 GCA_903887005.1 uncultured Bacteroidota bacterium
AGTAAGCGATATATTAAATTTATGCGCTAAACTTAAATACCCCGGTAAAAATGTGAAGGGAACCGCAGGCAGAAGGGCACTTCTGCTTTCCGGTATTTTGTTGTGCAGCGGGTTGGCGGAAGCGCAAACCCCCACTATAACATCGGTAAGCCCGTATGCCGGCAATGCAGGTGCAGCGGTAACTATTACCGGTACTAATTTTAATACTACGGCTGCCAATAACATTGTTTATTTCGGAGCGGCACAGGCAACTGTTTCATCTGCCAGCGGTACTTCGCTGAGCGTTACGGTGCCTGCTGGGGCTACATTTATGCCAGTAACAGCCTATAATACGGCATCATCGCTGACGGCATTTTCCGAGTATTCCTTCCTGCCTACTTTCAGCGGGGGAACGGGTACTTTCCTGTTTGGCCAAAAGGTGGATTTTACCACAGGGTCAGCTCCCAGGGCAATAGCGATAGCAGATATAGACGGAGACGGGAAGCCGGATATGATAGTTTCCAATCAAGGTTCACTCAGCATTTCGGTATATCGTAATACCAGTACTTCCGGTTCTATTACTTCCGGTTCTTTTGCAGCAAAGATTGACTTTACGATAGGGGGCAATCCATTGAATATAGCAATTGGGGATATTGACGGAGACGGGAAGCCCGATATTGTGGTTACGAATGATGGCGGTTACGTTTCTGTTTTGCGGAACACAACTACCAGCAGCACTATAACATTAGCGACAAAGGTGAATTTTACTACCGGAAATAATCCGATTGGAGTAGCGATAGCAGATATTGATGGCGATGGCAAAGCCGATATAGTGGTGGCAAATAGTAATTCCGCTAACAGCGCGGGCGTTTCGCTTAGCGGCAGCCTCAAGGTAACAGGCACTTATACACCCACGAGCGGAATACTTACTACGGGCGGCTTCCTGACACTTGCCAGTAACTCATCAGGAACTGCAAATGTGGCACAAGGCAGTACAAGCGGCGCTTATGTATCGGGGCTGAATTAATGTGAAAATGTGGAAATGTGAATAATGGCCCCAATTGCGCAATGGCTCAATTAATGCGATAATGTGACAATGTGAATAATGTGAAAATGTGCTTAATAGGAATCATTCAGATGAATGGTGCCACTGGTGTGGAAAGGCAAATGAGGCCGGTACTATAAATACCGGAACCTATTTCAGGGGTACTAACATTTTTATTTTTTATTTTTTATTTTTTATTTTTGATTTTTCCCATTACCTTTGCAGTCTTTAAAAAAAAGAAAATTAATGGCAAACCATAAAGCAACCAAAAAGGATATCCGCCAGAGTGAAAAGCGCCGTGAGCTTAACCGTTACTATGGTAAGACTACACGTAATGCTATCCGTAACTTATTAGCTACTACAGATAAGGCCGCAGCAACAGAAGGATTGAGCAAGGTGATATCTATGTTAGATAAGCTGGCTAAGCGCAATATTATCCATAAAAATAAAGCGAGCAACATTAAATCCGGTATTGTTAAAAGGGTTAATGCAATAGCTTAATTTTTATAATATCATTATTATTATAGCCCCGGCAATGGTCCGGGGCTATATTTTTGTGTCCATTCCATCCCTGCCTAAAGGGGGATAACTATACTCATTCTGAATTAGTCTAAACCTACTTGCCTATAAACCCCGCCCCTCCAGATGAAAATTCGGACAGGTGCCGGGAGGTGTTATCTGTGACCCGCATTTTTATGGGACTATTTTAACGTGAGTGCTATGATTATTAATATGGCAATCAATTAGTTGGCTATATTTAGCATAGGTGTTCCACACCGAAAAGGTGTGGGACACCTTCAAGACCTCAACAAATATCATTATTAACGTCAGTTTGGAGGTTTAATCACTGAAAAAACAATTAGTTGTAACTCTGTATAACCTGTGTTTTATGTCACCCTTTCAGGTTTTACAATTTTTGTTGTTCATTTTCTATAATAATGTCATCCCTATCGGGATTTTACCCTTTTATTGGTTGAATTTCAAACAATAAACCATCGAACTGAGATTTTTCCTTAACTAAATAGCATCAAACCTAACCTAGACAAGCCAGAACCAAAAAGGAAAAAATCTGTAATTTTCCGACAAATATTAGTTTG
>CAISOH010000164.1 GCA_903887005.1 uncultured Bacteroidota bacterium
ATTAATAGAGCAAATTATAAACGACTTCGCTACTATCCGCATTAAGAATAATCTGCATTGTTCAGTTTATGCTTGATTCATAATCAAGCTGTTAGACTAACAAAAAGATTTATAGTTTATTATTATTGAAAATAATATATCATAGTTGTTTCATTCAGGTTTACGCATGAAAAACCAATAAACAACCTGATATGAATATCAAAAAAATAATCTGTTTTTCTTCGGTTTTTAGCTTTTGAAGTAATTGTAGTTAAACTTCAGATGGCGGAAAATATGGCGTGTAGCTGCTATGAAAGGATTGTTGCTTTCTCTCAGGAAGTTTCGTTTAAACGTGCTTGGTTCATCGCATGAATTTACCTGGTCAAATAAACCCTTGTGGTCATCGTAATAAAGCGCCTGGCCTTTATTTTTAAGGAAAGACATCATCATTCCGTATTCAGAAACTTCTATATTTACACCTTCTTTGTAACGTCCGAATTTCTCTAAGAAGTTGCTGCGGCGAAGGTGGGGATGGTCGCTATACAGGTAAAATTTCTTATAACCGGGATACCATATCTTAAAATGCATTTTGGAAAAACCATTTTTTACCGGTTTTAAGTAGGGGTATTTGAAATAAGAATAAAAGCGAACCATATCAAGGTCTTTCTGTTCATCCATAAATTGCATTGCATACTGTAGTTTTGAAGGAAAATTGTCAGCCGGTACAAAGTCTTCCTGTAAATACAGCGTATATGGTGTTTGAATAGCGTCCTGCCCTTTGTTGATATTATTGCCTAGCCCCTTGTTTTCAGGTGTAGTGACCAGCCTGAAAGAATATGCAGAATGGAGCATGCGTAACTTTTCCATATGTTCCGGTTTGCAACAATCGTCAGAAACAACAATATCTTCAAATTTGCAATCCATCTTATAGAATGTATCTAAAAGCCGTTCGAGTGAGCAACTCCTGTTATAATGTGTGATAAGTAAGGTAACGCCGGAGAAATAATATGGTTTGCCCATAATTTCTTTTTTAATTTTCGTAACATTAGATTGCACCAGTGAAGACATTAATGTATAATTTAGTTATATAATAATATAAGACGTTTAGCTTTAATTGTTGCACTGGTTGGGCTTAAAGAGCATATTTATCATTTCCTCAATTTTATCATTTCCTCAATCGGCTGATTAACTTGCTTTAACTTTTTGATTTAAGTTTTTTTGTAGCCATTTTTATATATTTATTATTTAAACATGAAACAAATTTATGAAAAAAATACATAAGCAGCGCTGATTGCGGTCAGTCCTTCTTCCAATTTCCTTAACTGCTAACTAATTAAATAACTTCACTTAATTCAGACGATATATCGTCCATATATAAGACCGGCTTTCCCAATCATTGAAATTTAGCAATCGGACCCAGTCAGGAAGCAAACAAAATAGTTTTTCTTTTTTAAAAAGTGCAATAACAGGTATTGGATCTATTTCGGGATTCAGAAAAATTACAGATTGCCCGTTAGCATTTTTCAAAATATTAGTTAATTCCTCCGGATTATGGATGACAATTTCGTGGAGGTTCCCGGGTTTGTAAAAATTTGTATGGAGATCTACATGCTGATAAGGTGATTCCTCAAAAGAAACAAGGGTTGTCGGCTGTTTTTGTGAATACTCATAAATGAATTTATAATAAGGAATTGATTCATGAGAGGGTGTTAATATTTTCGCCACCAACACGAAGCTATTAATAACAGCAAATAACTTCACCGGCCATCTGAATACCCATGTATCAGGATATCTGGAAAAAAGCCAGTCTAAGCCGCTGCAAGACAGGAAAATAAAAGAAATAGTAACAGGTAGCAGGAAACGCATTTCTTTATGGCCAATAAGGCTATGACCCGCTATGAAAACAACACAAACCCAGGTAAAAAGATGAAGTGGTTTTTTCCATATGCCAATAAAAAACAGGGGTAATAGTACAATACTCAAAGGCGGTGCAGCGTATTGAATAAAAAGTGAAAAATAATACCACCATGGGTACACCCCAAATTTAGCCGCTGCATGTTGTATAATATTAACTTTGTAATAGTTATATGGCGTGAGCACCCATGTTCCATAAAACCAATGATCCACTACTACACAAAGCCCGATTGCAACTATACCAAAAAAAGAAATAATAAACCAATCTCTAAAATGCCATTTTGAATAAAATAACAACCACAAAGCCAATCCTAAAAACGCAAATGCCATTTGTAACCGCAACATAAATACAAATCCCATCAGAAGCCCAACCGATATTAGCCGGAGCGTGTGATTCAGTCTTGCATATGTGCCGGGTTGCAGTATTATGGAAAGAGCAAGGAAAAACAACAATCCGGAAATATTTTCAGCCGAAAAACGAACACCGCAATAAGGAACAAACCACAACAGGAAACTTGCCCATACAAATAATTGCCTGCCTTTTTCCGTCAAAAACTCTGGCAGCAATAATTTAATCATCCTGCAAGTCACTAACCAGGTTAGCATTCCCATCATCAGCCGCAGCAAAAAAGCTACCCAAAAAGGATTATACATACTAATCGCTTGCAATGCCTTACATAAGCAAAAAGCCATAAATGGCTGTAAAGCGGGGCGGCACTGCGTAGCAAATTCCCAAGGCAATGCAGAAGCAGGGGAAAGCCCTAATTTATAATTGCAAAACTCCAATACCTGGAAATGCTCATCATAATGGTTATACCCAACACTGAACCATGCCGCTACCAATTGTACCAATAAACCCAATAAAAACCATTTCCGGTAAGCTGAATTCTGCGGAAGAATCATCCTCAAACATAATGAGCATTTTTTATAATTGCAATGTTAAAACAGGTTACATTTATTTATGGGTGAGGGAATATTCATTTTTCTTATAAAAAATGCAGGTTATCATCTACTTTTGCAAACAATACACAGAATCAAATGGATAGCAATAATCTGAAAGAAATGGCCACTCAGGTGCGCAGGGATATTGTACGTATGGTACATAAGGTGCAAAGCGGCCATCCGGGTGGCTCTTTGGGCTGCACGGATTTTCTTACCGCGCTTTATTTCAAAATAATGGTGCGTAAGCCCGGTTTTGACATGGATGGTACAGGTGAAGATATTTTCTTTTTGTCCAACGGCCATATCTCTCCTGTGTTCTATAGTGTATTGGCCCGTAGCGGATATTTCCCGGTAAGTGAACTGAATACTTTCCGCCATATAAATTCACGTTTGCAGGGACATCCGGCCACTCATGAGCATTTGCCGGGAGTGCGCATAGCCAGTGGTTCACTTGGGCAGGGAATGAGTGTTGCATCCGGCGCCGCACTCGCGAAAAAAATGAATAAGGATAGCCATATTGTATATTCATTGCATGGCGATGGTGAGCTCCAGGAAGGACAAAACTGGGAAGCTATAATGTTTGCCGCACACCATAAAATAGATAATCTCATTGCTACTATTGACTTCAATGGCCAGCAGATAGACGGACCCACAAATATAGTAATGAACCTAAACCCGCTAAAGGCGAAATTTGAAGCTTTTAACTGGCAGGTAATGGAAATGAATGGCAATGACATGGATAATGTATTGCATGTAATGGCGCAGGCAAAGGCCGCCACAGGCAAGGGCAAACCTATATGTATCCTGATGACTACTATAATGGGCAAGGGTGTAAACTTTATGGAAGGCACCCATGAATGGCACGGAATAGCCCCAAGCGATAAACAGCTTGAAGAAGCGCTTATTTTATTGCCTGAAACTACCTATGGAGATTATTAGGAAAGTTAACACTATTTATATGCCTTTTATCTGTAGTTTTGTTGTGCTTTGGCATAATTATCTGGTACAATAGACCGGCATACTAAAATGAATAAAGGTATTGCAATATTTTCCGCACTATTTATATTCCTGATAATCGGGTTAGTTTCCTGTGCCAAGAAGGAAGCTGCACAAACTCCGTTTAACAGGATACAAGGCAAATGGAAATTGGTAAAAACAGCCACGGACGATAATGGAAATAAACTGATTGATGATTATGAAATACACCCTGTGCCCTCCGTACAGGATAATGAAATTACATTTAACAAAGACCTTTCCGGAATTGAAACAAATGTTTACAATGGTGTAACTTCAACTCCATTATATTTCACCTGGGCAATAATCAGCCAGGATTCTGTATGGTGCGCCTATACCGGCCATGATACGCTAACCTATTATTTAATTAGTGTAACATCAGGTACCCTCGCATTGCAAACAAATACCCGCTTTGGCCTGGCAGCTTATTACTACAACCGGAAATGATGTTTTTAAGTAAAAAGTCTAAAGTGAAAAGCTGAAAATTTCATTATCTTAATGGTTTCATTCCATTAAGCCATTGCCTTATTTCAACACCTCCCTCGATATTACCAGCTTTTGTATTTCTGAAGTTCCTTCTCCAATGGTACACAGTTTACTGTCACGGTAGTATTTCTCAACTGGGAAATCCTTTGTATATCCATATCCGCCAAATATCTGTACTGCGTCAGTTGATATTCTTACAGATGCTTCAGAGGCATAATACTTTGCCATTGCTGATTCCTTACTCATTTTCTCGCCACGATTCTTCAGATCGCAAGCCTGGTATATAAGTAGTTCAGAAGCTTCTATTTGCGTAGCCATATCCGCCAGTTTAAAAGCTATAGCCTGGAAGTTGGCTATTGGCTGGTCGAACTGGTAGCGTTCCTTTGCATATTTCAGAGAGGCTTCGTATGCTCCTTTTGCTATTCCTAATGCAAGGGCAGCAATAGAGATACGGCCTCCATCCAGTATTTTCATTGCCTGGTGAAAACCATCGCCAACCGGGCCCATTCTCTGCGAATCAGATATTCGGCAGTTGTCGAAAACGAGTTCAGCGGTTTCGCTTGCCCTCATGCCCAATTTATTTTCCTTTTTACCTGCAGCAAAACCAGGCGTGCCACGTTCCACAATAAATGCGGTACTGTTATTCTTTGAGCGGGGTTCGCCTGTACGGGCAAGTACAACAGCTACATTGCCGCTGATACCATGTGTGATCCAGTTCTTGGTACCATTCAATACCCATTCATCGCCATCTTTAGTGGCAGTACAACGCATATTACCTGCATCGCTGCCTGTATTGGCTTCCGTAAGCCCCCATGCGCCAATCCATTCTCCGCTGGCAAGTTTTGGAAGATATTTTCTTTTTTGTTCCTCATTGCCAAAGTACAGGATATGCCCTGTACAAAGAGAATTATGTGCTGCAACGGAAAGCCCTATGGAGCCACATACTTTAGCTATCTCGCTGATAACGGTTACATACTCAAAATAACTAAGGCCGGAACCACCATATTCAGTTGGAACGAGAACACCCATCAAACCAAGCTCACCTATTTTATGAAAAAGATCAACTGGAAATTTTTGTTTTTCATCCCATTCCATCATATCCGGGCGGATATGCTTATTAGCGAAATCGCGAATCATCTCTGCAATCGAAACCTGGGTATCTGTATGATTAAAATCCATATTATTATATATATCAATTCAATTCAGGCGGCAATTTTACGACATTTTTTTGAAGGTCAATAATATTGTGTCGGAATAGTTGATTGAGGAGGATATTTAAGCCTTATAATTTAATGACCAAATGCTTTTTCAAAACCTCAAAAGTAACATTGGAGAAAGAACCTACTTCCGATAGTTGATTGATATTAGTAAACGGGCCTTTGTTTTTTCTGCGTGCAACAATTTTGCCTGCTGTAACCGGGCCTATACCTTTTAGGCGCACCAAGGTTGCAGAGTCTGCTGTATTGAGGTCTATAATTTCTGGTAGCGGAGTTGTATTTTCATCAAAGGCATCCTGGTAATCATGCTTAGTCTTTTCAGTAATATCAGTAGTTTTCGAAATTGGCTGGCTGCGTTTGAATACTTCCCAGGCGGCAACTAATTTTTTGTCCTTTACAGTATCACTAACCGGATGCACCCACAGAGACATTGTTCCCCGGACAGCGATAAGGATAAGGAGTAATGCACATAAACAAACTAACCCTGCTCTTTCAGTACGGGTAAAGGATGTGTATGATTTTAGGAGTTTTTTCATAATGCAAAACAGCTAACCTAACCCCTTATAATTTCTTTGGCCTCTTCCCAACTATATGATTTGGTTTTGCCGCTTAGGTGCAGTGCATGTTCTTCATCAAGTATGCTCAATTGTTCTTTCGTCAGGGCAAAAGATGAACTATCTTCGATATCATCTTCGAGCAAAGTGTAAAGCGCTTTTACTATTTTATCATCAACGTCATCCACATACATTTTCAATTTTTTTCTTATTGCCGCAACCGTCATAATAATTTATTTTTGTTACAAAATTACTCATTCAAAGATACTAAATCTATCACATAATTCAATCTTAACTTACAGTACAATATCCAAATAATAGATTTTCTTTCAAACTCCAAATCTTCTTTACTTTGCAGTATGTACACCCAACAGGATGAAAGGCGCTTGTATGAGCAGGCCAAACATTTATTGCAGCATGATGCGGCAAACACAGATGATACGATAACGCAACTGCGTGAAGTAATCAACTATGCCGACTGGAAGTATTATGTGCAGAACGAACCGACACTTTCGGATGCTGAGTATGACCATCTCTTTAAAAAATTAAAACATTCTGAGGAAAAATACCCGGAACTGATAACGGCTGATTCCCCTACCCAACGTGTGGCACAGGGGTTAAGCGAACGCTTCCCTACCGTGAGCCACTTAGTGCCCATGCTCAGCCTCGACAATACCTACAATGCCGAAGACCTTACCGACTGGGACAAGCGTTGCCGCCAGCTTGCTGAAACAGATAATTTGGAATACTGCGTCGAACCCAAATACGACGGTGCTAGCATATCGCTTATCTATAACAATGGGAATTTATCGCGCGGGGCTACCCGCGGCGATGGTGTAATGGGTGAAGAGGTGACGGCAAACATCCGGCAGATAAAGGCTATACCCCTATCTGCATCATTAGTAAAGCAAGGCATAACACAAATTGAGATTCGCGGGGAGATAGTCATACACAAAAATGTTTTTGAATCATTCAATAAACAACGCGTTGCTGAAGGGTTGTCTCCGCTTGCAAACCCCCGGAATGCCGCATCAGGAACGCTTCGGATGCTTGATCCTGCTGAAGTAAAAAAGCGTGGACTGAATGCTATTTTATACCACATCAGTGATTATACACTCAGTGCTGGTTCCAAACGCCCAAAAGAACTAAACACACATTATGGCTCACTGCAGTGGTTATATAGCCTTGGCTTCCCAACTCCTGCAAAAGAGATGAAAGTATTTAAGCACATTGATGAAGTGATAGCTTATTGTCATGAATTTGAAGGTCAGCGCGATAGCCTTGCATTTGAGGTAGATGGGCTTGTGATAAAGGTGAATGATTTTGCTTTACAGGACAGGATGGGTATGACTTCTCATCATCCCCGATGGGCAGTTGCTTATAAATTCAAGGCGCGACAGGCAACCAGCAAGCTGCTCCGCGTAGAGTTCCAGGTAGGGCGTGTAGGAGCCATAACGCCTGTAGCCAAAATAGAACCAGTGCATATTGGCGGTGTAACTGTTTCATCCATTTCGTTGTTTAATGAAGATGTAGTGCGCGAAAAAGATGTGCGCATAGGCGATACGGTGCTTGTGGAACGCGCGGGCGATGTAATACCCTACATCGTAAAGCCGCTTACAGAGCTTCGTACAGGGCTCGAAAAAGAAATTAAATTCCCCACCCATTGTCCTGCCTGCAACAGCGAACTGGAAAAACAGCAGGATGAAGCGGCATGGCGTTGCATCAACATCAATTGCCCGGTGCAGGTGGTGGAACGTATGATGCACTTTGCCAGCAAGGACGCTATGGATATACGCAGCCTCGGAGCGGCAAACGTCCAGAAGTTTTTTGACATTGGTTTACTGAAAGATATTCCGGGTATATACCATATTGATTGGGACAGGGTAAAAGGCATCGAAGGGTTTGGTGAAAAGTCAGTAAGTAATCTGAAACAGGCTATAGAGCAATCCAAACAACAGCCGCTCAGCAGGCTCCTATTCGGGCTGGGCATCCGCCATGTAGGCGAAACAACTGCAAAGACCCTCGCATCAGCAGTATCGGACATCAGAGAATTTTACGACTGGGACATTGAAAAGCTATCTACACTACAGGACATTGGCCCGAAGGTGGCCACATCGGTAATAGATTTCTTTGCCAGAAAAGAAAACAGGGAAATCATTGAAAAGCTGGAGAAGGCAGGCATAAACCTTGCCAACGAACATAAAGGAGAACAGCAAACCAATGGCGAACTGGCAGGCAAAACATTCCTGTTTACCGGCACCTTAAGCCATTTCAAACGCAGTGATGCAGAAACAATAGTAGAAGAAAAAGGCGGGTCCATACTTGGCGGAGTAAGCAGCAAGCTTAACTACCTTGTAGTAGGAGAAGATGCCGGGTCGAAATTAGAGAAAGCAAAGAAATTGGGTACTGTAAATATTCTTACGGAGCAGGAGTTTTTGAAAATAGTGGAAGGTTAGTTTTACCGTTCAAAATCGTTATATTTGCAATTATGAGCACATTAACTATTCATCCCGCAGATATGGATCAGGAAACAGCAATCCGGTTGTTCCTTGATGCCTTGCATGTTAGTTACAAAGCCAGTGAAAAAGAAATGGATGAAACCGAATACCTTTCAGCTTCACTGGCAATGAAAGAACATTTGGACAAGGCATCCCAACAGGAAAAAAACGGAGAAGGCGTAAAGATTACTTTAGATGATATATGGAAGTAATATTCATGCCCACGGCTCTTAATGACCTGGAATATTGGAAAAAATCCGGCAGCATTATTATTCTTAAAAGAATCCGGCAATTAATAGAAGCCATCCAACAAAATCCATTTACCGGCATTGGCAAACCTGAGCGACTGAAACATAATTGGTCTGACTGGTGGTCGAGGCGCATTAATGAAGAACATAGAGTTGTTTACAAATGTGAAAACAACAAGATTATCGTTTATTCTCTCAGGTACCATTATCATAAATAAGACACAGTTTCTTTGCAGCATCTAACTGGGATTAGGGTAGATGCAATCCATTGGATTTATTTTGGATTGTTCTTTTTAATAAACTCAAAAATGTCTTTTGCAAGTTTTAAGCCTTCATCACTTAAGTCCTCTACAGATTTTATTTCAGTTATTGCCTTTTGGTAATAATTGTGATTTTGAATATAGGAAATTGTAGCTGCATATTTGAGATCATTTATAATTGTAAAACTATAAAGATTTTACTCTTTATGATAACCTTTTATAAAAATTTGAAATAAAAAAAGCTGCCAGTTATTTCCGGCAGCTTTTTCAGTAATTTGGAATACTTACTAATTAAACTCACTATCAGGTATTCCTTTATTTACTTCTATTGTTTGTACAGTTTCAGAGAAGGATTGCCCTGCCTGTGTTTCAGTCACCTTATAAGGTATTTTATAACCATTAGTTCCGGGCACTTCGCGGTAATCCATGTAATCGGATGTTTGCATTTTATCGCCTTCGCCTTGGATCTTCTTTACCAATAAGAAGGTTGCAGCGTCATAATACTCCATTGATTTCTTGCCTTTCGCATTAACTACATTTAATACATAGGCATTATTGCCATTTACGGATTCCATACCTTTAAGCGTACGTTTAATACCATATTTTTCAGGATGAAGGTCCATAGTAATATCTGCACTTGCTATTATTTCTTCAAGGTCATCACCTGTAATATCAGCTTTATGCCCTCCGGCTTCCTGGTATCCCTTACTACCGTTAAAAACTTGTTTTTGAAATGTCGTTGACTTTCCTCCCATTACTCCATCAATGGATTGTTTCCACATGTTTGGCGCTTTTTTCACCTCAGTAATAGTAAGCTCCATGCCTTGCATGGTGCTGCTGCCAGTGGTCTTAATATCCTGAATGCTTTTCAATGCTTTTTCACCACCCATGGCTGCAATATATTTCTTAAAAACATTATCAGCAGTCATTCCGGTTGGCGCTGTAACTGTTTCAGTTGGAATAACAACCTTACCTGAAAAGTCATAATAGTCAATCTTGCCATCGGCTGAGAACCTGGCCAGTTTATCAGCCACTTCTTCCTTGCTGCCCGCAACAACAATATTCGCATGGTCAGGGCGGATGTATTTAGCTGCCATATTTTTCACATCTTCTGCAGTAACCGCACTCAGGTTTTTAAGGTAATTCTGGTAATAATCCCCTGGCATGTGGTAACGCACAATATTTATGGCATTTTGTGCCACACGTTTTGGATCTTCCAGCCCGATCGCGAAATTGCCCGACAAATAAGTTATTGAATTTTGTAAAGCGGTATCAGTTACGGTTTCTATGTGCATCTTGATCATTTCATCCAGTATAGCCCCAATAGCGCTGTCTGAAACTGCATTACGGCATTTTACAGTTGCTGAAAAAGCACCGCCTAATTCATCATCCCGGAGTGAGGAGTAAGCGCCATAAGTCCATCCATGTTTTTCACGAAGGTTGAGGAATAAACGTCCCTGGGAACCGCCGCCTAAAACAGTATTGGCAACACGGGCTTTTATCACATCCGGAGTGCCGGGTTTAAGGTCAACAGGGTAAGTGACACTTACCACACTTTGTACCGCAGCCGTTCTTGGGGCAAAAGCCACTTTTGTAAGTTTGGTTCCTGAAATGGAAGGCGTTGAATATGCGGCTATTACTGTTGGCTTGTTTTCCCATTTACCGAAATATTTTTCAATGAGTGGTTTTACTTCCGCCATTGTCACATCCCCTACTATAGCCATGTAAGCCACATTAGGACGGAAATAAGTCTGGTAATAATGTATGCAACGATCCAGTGTAATATTCTTTACGCTTTCCTCGGTTGGTATTTCGCCATACGGATGGTTACTGCCGAAATTCACTACAGCGCTTACATTTTTCACCATAGCGTCAGGCTGGTTTTTTTCAGTTTCGATCCCAGATATGGTTTTCTTTTTAGCCTTATCCAGTTCATCCTGTTTTATATTGGCGTTCATAGCAATATCCGCCATAAGGTCAAAAATCTTTTCCTCGTATTTCTTTAAGCCGCTTCCTGATAACTCTTCATCGCTGACGCCAATCCTTGCGCCCATTTGGTCTATTTCAGCATTCAGCTTGTCTTTAGATCTGGTTTTGGTCCCTGAAAGCAAAAGCTCCGACATCATTTCCCGGTATCCTGCCATATCCCGCTGCAGGTCTGGTTTAATATCAAATTGAATATCGCAGGAAATGGCAGGCAGTTTGTGATTTTCCACCACAAAAACCTGCATTCCATTAGCCAGCACAAAACTCTCTGTTCTGCCTAATTTTATTTCAGGCGCAGGCCCTGGCTTGGGCTTTATACTGCGGTCAAGAGGCGCCTGTGCAAAAGTTGCGGTTGCCAGCGCCAGTGTAATTATGGATAAAGTGACTTTTTTCATTTTTAATATTTTAAAGCCGGATGGCCGTTATAGTTTTAATGATTTATTTCTTTTTAACCTCTGGTTTGGATTGTGGTTTTGCCTTTTTCTCACTCTTATCGTCACCTGGTTTATTTTCCTCTGATTTTGGCAGATAATAAACTACAAGCCTGTTCTCTTTAGTCAGATATTTGTTGGCAACACGTTTAATATCCTCTCTGTTCACTTTTTTATAACGGTCAAGCTCTGTATTGATGAGGTTGGCATTTCCCTGGAAGGTATAATAGGTAGCGAGGTTGGTAGCTACCCCGATATCTTTTTGATTTTGCTGCACAAAATCATTTTCAGCCTGGTTCTCTAGTTTTTTATATTCTTCTTCGGTAATACCTTCTTTCTTTACTTTTTCTATTTCAGCAAGCATGGCATTTTCAAGGGCATCTGTTTTAACGCCCATATTGGCAATCCCCAGCATAATAGCCAATCCCGGCTCTTCATTGCCCAGGTCGAATGCTGCTGCCTGCACTGCTTTTTGTTGTTTGTCAACTATTTCCTTTTCAAAACGTGAACTTTTGCCCTGCGATAATAATTGTGTAAGTAACTGCACCGCATAGTAATCATCTGTGCCTTGCTTAGGTATGTGATAGCCGAGTATCACGGCGGGCAACTGTATGTTGTCGTAAAATTTCATGCGTTTCTCTGCTTTCTGCACAGGTTCAACCACAGTAGGGCGGGGAATGGCTGCAGTGCCTTTGGATATATCGCCATAATATTTATTAATAAGTTCTTTTGTTTGCGCCACATTAATATCGCCTGAAATAACCAGTACGGCATTGTTGGGCACATAGAAAGTTTTGTAAAAATTCATGAACTCGGGAAGGGTTGCCTGATCAATATATTGTTCTTTACCTATCGGGCTCCAGCGGTAGGGATATACCGTATAGGCATTTGTAAAGATGACATTGATAAGCTGCCCGTAAGGGGTATTGTCATAACGTTGTTTCTTTTCTTCCTTTACTACTTTGCGCTGTGTTTCCACACCTATGGTATCTATCTTGGCATGTGCCATACGCTCAGATTCCATCCACAAGGCCAGTTCCAGTTGATTGGAAGGAAGCACCTCATAGTAAAAAGTACGATCCTGCGTAGTGTTGGCATTAAGCTGCCCCCCGGCTGCCTGTATGAATTTCATATATTCTCCACGCTTGATATTGTCGCTGCCTTCAAAAAGAAGATGCTCAAAAAAGTGGGCAAACCCTGTACGTTCCGGGTCTTCATTTTTTGAACCCACATGGTACATTACAGAAACCGCTACTATAGGAGTAGAATGTTCTTCCTGCAGAATTACATGCAAACCATTTGGCAAGGTGTATTCCGTAAATGTGATGGTGGCCGCCGCTTGTTTGGCGCTCAAGGTCAATAAAGACGCGCCCAGCAGCCAGCCGTAAAAAGCATTTCGCTTCATAAGTAAATGAAATTTGCCGCAAAAGTAATGTTTGCAGGCATATATATCAGTTATTTACAAAAATTCACCCAAAAAATCACTAAATATAGGGTCATGAGGTATTCTCAGATATAGTAAGCAGATAGTCATGAGTAATAGTGCATGTTACGTACTTTTGCACCTTTGAATTATTGCTATTGACGATTTTTGACTCGCGACTATTTACTAACTACTAATTACTAATTACCAACGCATGATTAACACTGTACTATTTGATATGGATGGGCTGCTGCTGGATACAGAGCCGCTTTGGGGTGAGAGTATGATGCGTGTGGCAAAAAAACATAAAATACCCATTACCCATGAGCGTTTTAAAGAAACTACCGGGCTGCGTATTTATGAGGTCACTGATCATTGGGCTATACACTATCCATGGGAAGGAAAAAGTTCAAAAGAAGTAGCCGAGGAAATATTAGATGATATAATTGCAACATCCAAACAAAGCGGCACTGTATTAAAAGGTGTAGAGCAGGCGCTACAATTGCTGAAAAAACACAATTATAAAATAGGGCTTGCCTCCTCCTCTCCCAAACACATGATAGATGCCCTGGTAAATCATTTCGGGCTTACAGATTATTTCGATTGCATTACTTCTGCCGATGTGGTAGAATTGGGCAAGCCACACCCAGCCGTTTTCCTTCATTGCGCATCCACACTTGGCTCAAAGCCAAATGAATGCCTGGTACTGGAAGACTCCGTAAATGGTATGATAGCGGGCAAAGCAGCAAGAATGAAAGTAATCGTAGTGCCCGATGAACTACACTTCGATGATCCGCGGTTTTCATTGGCAGATGCGAAATTGAAAAGCCTGGAAGATTTTGATTTGGGGATGATCGGCTGATAACCAGATTATCTTAAAAATTTCAGAAAGGCAAATATCGCTCCAAGTTGTGTGGCCCAAAATACAAATGCCCATAAAATCAGTTGGAATTTTGTTTCAGCTATTTTCGTCTCAAGTTCGGAAATCCGATTATCAACTTCAGCTATTTTTACACCAACAAATTCTTTAGTTGCAATACCAGATGTTTGCTCAGAAGCCATATTATAAAGTTAGGGAAAAATCTGTTTTCTGTATAATTTTTGCCGTATTGATGATTTTGATTTAGGGATGATTTGATTCATTTTTTATTTTCCGGTGCGGCTTTGAAATAGCTTTGCCATAAAGAAGTGGATAAATTGTTCAAAGGATGATATTCATCATAACGGTGAAGAATGTCCAATACGTCCTCATATCTTACCCAAAACAAGTTTTCGTATTTTATAAATTTCAATCCAGTTTTGTCTAATCTAGGTTCTATACCCAGAATTTTAATTCTTGTAATACCCCGTAAATAATTGAATGACCACGATTCCAAAATAGTATACTTATTGAACCAGTCCGGATCAAAATCGTAATGAATTATCTTCATGATATTTTCCCCACTTATTGGATCCAATATTTCTATTGTATCAACTTCAGTCCAAAAGTTTATTTGTTCTGGTGATAATTTGTTTTGAAACCTGTCTCCCTGATCATTAAAGGCTGTTATTTTCTTTTTATGAATAGAATCAAACAAATCTGCTATTATACATAACCCTGGTTCAAAATAATTAGTCAACTGATTATCAAGAAAATCTAAGTGACCGCTTATTTCTATTGTTCTTAATGATGTTTTAGACCATATTTTGGGATTATAAGTTTGATCAAAAGCATGATTACCATGCTTCGATTTATTTGATTTTTGTTTAGTAAAATGGTCATTCAAGTTTTGGTTTGTAATACTAATAGAAGATGTATCAATACTTAGGTTGGGATATTTAAAATTATCGTCCCACAAATATCTTATTAAATTATTTTCGGGATGAGTATTCATAAATTGAATCAGAAAATTATTTACATCTTCCCATTTTAACCAAAATACATCTCCTGAAACACGGTATTTACCATCATCTCCATAAATATCCCTTAAAAGATCAATCCCAACAATATGAATCACAGTTTCTCTTTTATACGGATCAAATATCCATTCTTCCAAAATCTTATATTTTGTAAATTTCTCGAGATATAATTCACCATCTGTAGCAACGAAGAACTTGCCGTTAGGTAGTGTATCTGGTTTTTCTTGAGTACTATACAATTTATCATACAGCGGTTGCCTTTCAAGGCATCTTGAAAAGTCGTACGCATCATAAGCGATTATATCTTCATTCATTACAGCATCAACAAGTAATTTTGCAAGAGTTGTATCTCCATATTCTCTTGTATGAACATGGCCTTTCTCATCTAAAGTATCCCTTGTATCAACAAGCCTCGCAACCCTTTTTTTCCATATTGTGGTAACCTGTGTATTTTGCTGTTCTTCTTTGCCAGGATGTTTCTTTTGTGCAGATAGTTTTTCGGGAAATGACAGAAGTATAATACACAACAATATTGACAGGCGTAATACATTCATACCGCTACTTTTTTACAAGATAGGATGATTATTATTCAATAGTGAATTTTGGGAGATTTCTTTTCAGTACTCATGATTAGCCTGATTTACCGCAGGATACAGAACAACCGGCAAGAGTAAAAGCAAATCAAAAAAAGGTTTACTTTAATTTTAACTGTGCAAAATAAGGATGTTCAGGATTTACAATCAGTTCCTCCCGTTGTGGATGAATAAGTACATCCATTTCTTCCATAGGGATTACACCTAATAATGGCTCCGAATCTCCTGCTAATACCATAGCGCTGCAAATCACTTTCCTGTTCTTAAACCGCAGTTCAATTGGCCAAACTACATCACATTCCAATATCCGCCCATCTGCAAGTATTGCTTTCCTTTTCTCCAAGAACGGCAACTGTAACTGTTGCTGGATATTTTCATTTATGGTAAGCATATACGCACCGGTATCTACCAATATACGTACCGACATTCTTTTTACCTCTTCTTCTCCTATTATATGCCTTTTGCTTAAAAGCAGGTCTTCTCCATTAATTAATTCCACATCAGCATAAATATGCCCCATATACTTTCATTTAATTGTAAAGTTAGGAAATTAAATTTCCACATTTATATGTAAGTGATTTTTATTTATATATAATGAATCGCAATTATCTCCAAAAACTGAAAGATCCACCATTAAGCCATTGAGCCATTACGCAATTAAGCCATTTCTGAAAATTACTTATCCACATATCCACACCCACCTTTCAGCCATTGAGCTATTAGGCCATTGAGCCATTCTAAAAGCCATTACATTTGCATCAATGTCAACGGTCAAAGTAGTGGAAACCCCTTTAATGAAGCAGCATAAGGATATTAAAACCAAGTATCCCGATGCTGTATTGTTGTTCAGGGTAGGAGATTTTTATGAGACATTTAATGAAGATGCCCATATAGCTTCAAGGGTTCTTGGCATTACCCTTACCAAGCGCGCCAACGGCTCCGCCTCATCTGTTGACCTTGCCGGCTTCCCGCACCACTCGCTGGATACTTACCTGCACAAATTAGTAAAGGCAGGCTACCGTGTGGCTATCTGTGACCAACTCGAAGACCCCAAACTTGCCAAGGGTATTGTGAAACGTGGTGTTACCGAATTAGTAACGCCGGGCGTGGCCACCAGCGATAAACTACTGGAAAACAAGACCAATAATTTCCTTGCAGCCATACATCTTGGCGAACCCATGTGCGGTATTGCATTCCTCGATATTACAACCGGCGAGTTTTATGCTGCCGAGGGTAATATCGAATACATGGATAAGCTGATGCAAAGCTTCCAGCCATCGGAAGTTCTGTTGTCGAAGTCCCAGTCAAAACGTTTTAAGGAAGAGTTTGACACCAAGGTATATACCTTCCAGTTGGATGAATGGATATTCCGGGAACAGTATTGTTATGATCTGTTGCTACAGCACTTCCAGACGCAATCAATGAAAGGTTATGGCATAGAGGATTTAAAATCTGCCATTGTAGCCTGCGGCGCTGCCCTGCATTATCTCAAGGATACCGAACATGCCAACCTGCAGCACATAAACACATTACAGCGCATAGTAGCTACCGATTTTTTGTGGATGGACCGTTTTACCATCCGCAACCTGGAACTGGTGCATAGCAGCTATGAGCAAGGCACCAATCTGCTGCAAGCTATAGACCATACCCATACGCCAATGGGTGCGCGCCTCATGAAACGATGGATGATCTTTCCTTTGTTTGATATTCACCGCATAGAGCAGCGGCTGAACCTGGTCAGTCATTTTATACTTACGCAAGACCTCAACCACTCCCTCACTCACCTCGTAAAACAAATAGGCGATGTGGAGCGTATCGTTGGCAAGATTCCCCTAAAAAAGATAAACCCGCGCGAGGTATTGCAGCTTGCCCGCAGCCTGAAATTCATGGCAGATATGCGGGAACTATGCACCGCCTCCGAAGAAGAGGCTTTGGGTAAAATTGTCGCCTCCATGCAGCCCCTTGGTGAATTGCGGGAGCGCATCATAAAATCTATTGTTGACGACGCCCCGGCGCTTGTGAGCAAGGGCGGCATGATGCGCGAAGGTTTATCCGAAGAACTGGATACGCTCCGGCGCATATCCCGTAGCGGCAAGGATTATTTATTGCAGATACAACAGCAGGAATCGCAACGTACCGGTATATCATCTCTGAAAGTTTCTTACAACAATGTGTTTGGTTACTATCTCGAGGTAACCCACGCCCATAAAGAAAAGGTTCCCACCGAATGGATCCGCAAGCAAACCCTTACTAATGCAGAACGCTATATAACACCGGAACTTAAAGAATACGAAGAAAAAATTCTCGGTGCAGAGGACAAAATACTGGCGATAGAACTGGAACTATACCAGCAATTGCTCGTGAGCATAGAGCCATTTATTTCCGCCATACAAAACAATGCGCACATAACCGCCCAGCTCGACTGCCTGCTGTGTTTTGCCAATAACGCTACCAGGTACAGCTACCACCGTCCTACTCTTGTCAGCGAGCCGGTACTGGAAATAAAAGAAGGCCGCCACCCGGTAATAGAACAGCAACTGCCACCCGGCGAAAGCTATATAGCCAATGATATAAACCTCGATAAAAAAGAGCAGCAGATCATCATTCTTACCGGGCCGAATATGAGCGGTAAATCAGCCCTGCTGCGACAGACAGCCATTATCACCCTCATGGCGCACATGGGTAGCTTTGTGCCTGCCTCTTCCGCAACCATAGGCCTTACAGATAAAATATTTACCCGTGTGGGCGCTTCCGATAATCTGAGCGGCGGCGAAAGCACGTTTATGGTGGAGATGAATGAAACCGCCAGCATCATCAACAATATCAGCGAGCGCAGCCTGGTACTGCTTGATGAGATAGGCCGCGGCACCAGCACCTACGATGGCATATCGCTGGCGTGGAGCATAGTGGAGCACCTGCATAACAGTCCGACCCGGCCCAAAACCCTTTTCGCTACCCACTACCACGAACTGAATGAACTGGAGCATCAGTTGCCCCGTGTGCGCAACTACCACATCACGCATAAAGAGACGGGGAACAAAGTCATCTTCCTGCGCAAACTGGCGCCCGGCGGTAGCCGCCACAGCTTTGGCATACAGGTTGCGCGTATGGCCGGAATGCCCGTGAAACTCCTCGACCGCGCCAACCAGATACTTGCCCAACTCGAAGAAAAACATGCAAACGCAGGCGACACCCTTCAAAAAGTAAAGAACATAAAGCCCGCTCCCAACTACCAGCTGAATATCTTTGATGGCGTAACCGAAGACATCCGCCGCATCCAGCAGCTACTCGAAGAAACCGACATTAACACCCTCACCCCTGTAGAAGCCCTGATGAAGCTCAATGAAATGAAAGGGATAGTAAAGCAGTATAACCCCCGACCCCTACAGGGGAGTTAACCCATATTATCATACAACTTTTTCCAGCAATGTCTTTTTAACTATACTTGCAGCCGCATAAAATTGTGCATTGTTTAATATGCAAGACTTTGCGGCCTTGATTTTATAATCTACTTATTATCAATTCATTAGTCTTGGCGGCTTTGCGCCTTTGCGAGAAACCTATTTTGCACATTTATATCCGGTGTGAAGTATAAAGGATTTATGACCCTTGAAAAGGTGAAATATAATAGCCGGGGTGAAGCCCCCGGTACAATAATGTACAAAACACAAGCCCTTGAAAAGACGAAATAGTTTTTGGAAAATGCCAATATCCTTTGCTTATATTACCCGAAAGTGAGACGTAGTTTACTCATTAAGTTAATGGCATCGTTGTTAAGGTATTAACAATAAATTTCCAAAGAATTATTTACTATTTATTTTTAAAGAAGCGTATTTGCTATTAATTTGTACTTTTGGTTCTATCTGTTTTTTATCACGCAAAACATTGGTTTTTTCGAATAATAAACTTTAAAAAAAATAAAAGAAATCAGGTATGCCATATAATTTTTCCGGGGTTACCTTACTTATCACACATTATAACAGGAGCAGTTCCCTTGAACGGCTGTTGTCAACTTTTCAGAAGCTGGATTGCCGGTTTGAAGATATAGTGGTTTCTGACGATGCCAGCAAGCCGGAACACCTGGAAAAAGTGAAAGCAATGCAGCGCATTTATAATTACCGGCTCATTACTACACCCGTAAATAAAGGCCATGGAAATTGTATTAATAAAGGCCAGGATGCAATAAAGACACCCTATACCATGTATGTGCAGGAAGATTTTGTTCCGTCAGCCATTGCTCCGGTCCATTTACAGGATGCATTGCAGTTTATGAAAGAAGATAAGAGCCTTGACTATATTCGCTTTTGGGCGCTTTCAGATAAGTATCCCGACTTAAAGCCTTATGGCAAAGGTTTTTCAGAAATGATATTCAGGTTCTGGAATCCCAGTCACCTGAAATTCTATCAGTACACTGACACCCCCCATATTCGCAGAAATAATTTTTTTGAAAGATTCGGGCGTTATAAGGAAGGGCTGCATGGCGACGTGATAGATTATAAAATGGCTATCTCTTTTCTGCAGCATAAAGGGAAAGGATTGTTTTATGAAGATTTTTCATCGTTATTTTTGCATGAAAACTCCCATGAGGAACCAAGTATGATAAGAGGGGAAGCTACGAACTGGAGACATAGCAATGAAATGCATATTCGCTTCTTACGTTGGATGTATCTTAGATATAGATGGATAAAATATACATGGGAGCTAAAATTTGTGCATTAAAATAGAAACTTCATTATTATTATGAATGGCGAATTCTCATTTCCGGAGATAACATTGCTGGTAACACACTATAACAGGAGCAGCTCACTCGAACGTCTTTTATCTGCATTTCAAAAGCTTGGTTGCAGGTTTGGAGACATTGTTGTTTCTGATGACGGAAGTAAGCAGGAACATCTGGACAAAATAAAAACACTGCAACCTGTATATAATTTCCGGTTAATCACTACACCGAAAAATAAAGGCCTTGGCAATAATATTAATAAAGGGCAGGATGCTGTAAAAACAAAATATACTTTGTATGTGCAGGAAGATTTTGAACCTTCCTCCATTTTCCCTGCCCATTTGCCCGATGCTTTGCAATTCATGAATGAAAGGGACGATCTGGATATTATAAGATTTTATGCTTATTTCAGGTACCCGACCACAAAACCGTATGGGAAGGGCTTTTCGGAAATGGTATATAACCCATGGAATTTAAATAACATTAAATTTTATGTTTATAGTGACCATCCACACTTGCGCAGGAGCAATTTTTTAGAAAAGTTCAGCCATTATGCGGAAGGTTTAAATGTGAATGTGACAGAATATAGAATGGCTATTTCGTTTTTGAGGAAAGGAGGCAAGGGGTTGTTTTATGATGATTTTACACAATTATTCTACCAAAAGAACACATCTGCAGAACCAAGTACTTTCTACCGTCCGGATTGGAAGCAAAGCAAAAATATTTTTATTCGTTCTTTGCGTTCTATATACGTTAAGTTTAAACTGATTAAGTGTACCTGGGACCTTAAATTCATGAAATTGGAAAATTGACATCTTTCGATATTCCAGGAACTAAATTATTATAATGAACAACACATATTCTTTTCCGGGTATTACATTAATGATAACTCATTACAACAGGAGCAGCTCGCTGGAAAGGCTTTTAAGTACATTTAAAAAGCTGGAATGCAGGTTTGATGACATTGTTGTATCGGATGATTGCAGTAAGCCGGAACATCTGGAAACATTGAAATCCTTACAACCTTTATATAATTTCCGGCTTATCACCTCACCTCAAAACAAAGGATTTCCTGGCAATATCAATAAAGGACAAGACGCTGTAAAGACGCCATATACCCTATACATACAGGAAGATTTTGTACCATCAGCTCTTTTCCCTGCCCGTTTGCAGGATGGGCTCCAATTTATGAATGAGAAAAAAGAACTTGATTATGTCCGTTTTTGGTCTCATTACCGGTATCCGAAATTAAAACCTTTTGGGAAGGGCTTTTCTGAAACGGTATATGAGCCGTGGGGGATGAGCCATTTGAAATTTTTCATGTACAGTGATAATCCTCATTTGCGAAGGAGTAATTTTTTTGAAAAATTCGGACGTTACAAGGAAGATATAGATGGTAATATTTCAGAATACAGAATGTCTCTTTCTTTTATGAAAAATAATGGCAAAGGCTTGTTTTATGATGAGTATGATACATTATTTGAACATGCAAACTCTTCGGACGAACCTAGCACATTTCATCGCTCCTCTTGGAAACAAAGTAATAAACCATGGTTTCGGTTATTGCGATGGAATTATTTACGTTATAAATGGCTGAAATCTACTTTTGAACTTAATTTTATGCGTTTGTAAAAATTGAATGATAACTATGGCCGATTCTTTTTATTTCAAGGGTGTAACATTGCTGATTACTCATTACAACAGGAGTAGTTCGCTTGAAAGGCTTTTAGCTGCATTCAACAAATTACAATGTACGTTTGAAGACATAGTTGTTTCAGATGATGGCAGCAAACCCGAACACCTGGAAAGTATTAGATCACTTCAATCCTCTTACTCTTTCCGCCTCATAACCAGCCCACATAACAAGGGGCTTGGTAATAATATCAACAAAGGACAAGACGCAGTAAAAACGCCCTATACCTTATATATCCAGGAAGACTTTGTGCCACTCAAAACCTTTCCTTCAAAGCTACAGGATGCATTGCAATTCATGAATGAACAGGAAGACCTGGATATGGTGCGCTTTTATGCTTATTTCAAATACCCTTACTTAAAGCCTGTAAAAAACGGGTTTTCTGAAATGCGGTTTAAAATATGGTATCCCGGCTATAAGAAATTTTACATGTACAGCGATCATCCGCATCTTCGAAGAAGTAATTTCTTGCAGAAGTTTGGCCGTTATAAAGAAGGTGTAAGCCCTGATAAGGCTGAATATGGGATGATGATGTCCTTCCTTAAACATAAAGGCAAATTCCTTTTTTACGATGATCATAAAGGATTACTGGACCAGGTAAATACAAGAACAGAGCCCAGTACTGTTAAACGGAAGTTCTGGAGTGAAAGTGATAATAAATTCATTACAATCATTCGCCATGTTTACCGCGGTGTGAAGTTCAATTACCACTACTTTATAAAACGTGGAAACTGACTCATTTGAGGGACATTCAAAATATTTTCGAAACTTTTTCAATGATTCCCAAATCCAAACATTGGGGTTACCTTTTCAATAATATCTTTAATGGAAGGGTTAGCATAGACTATATCACGAAATTTAGATCGAAGTGCATTTGATGGAGATATATAACCTGTTTTCACTTTTGTAATAAAAGTATCCATGTTATCCATATTATTAATCTCTATCCGCGGGATGCGGAACTTTTCAGAAGATGGGAATAACAGGCCCGGATGAACTGAATAAGCCAATTCATACCCGGCGGCAGCTAATTGGTCCAATACCATTTTATTATAAAGCCCGTAAGGGAAAGAAAATGAGTCAACCTGTTTCCCTGTATTTTGTTCAATTGCACTTTTACTTTCCGTTAGTTCTTTTATTAGCGCTGCCTTATCGAGGTGATTCATTTTTACATGGTTATTTCCATGAGATTGTATTGCCCAGCCATTTGCAGAAAGCGCCCTAATCTCATCCCAGGTGAGTTGCCGGTCATCCGAAACAAAATAAAAATCATCCAGTCCGTATAGTTTGCCCATATATGCAGTACTCAAAAAAAGCGTAGCCGTAAAACCATATTCTGATAGTATTTCCAGTGCATATTTGTACAGGGAGTAATAGCCATCATCAAAGGTTATCAATACATGTTTCCCCGGTATTGGCTTCCTTTTCAAAACCAGGCTTCTCAGGTCTGCCTCGTTTATAGACTTATAACCCTCCTTATACAACCATTCCATGTGATCTTTAAATGTTTGCAGGGAAACTGAGACGTTCCGCGATTCCTGGTTGCCAGCCATATTCTCATCAATAGCATGATAATTCAAAACCGGTATTCCTGATATATCCATAGTCTTTTCAAAAGTAAATAAAATTATTAATCATCCATTATTTACAAAGAGAAATTGCTGATTAAGCAGGTAAGGTTATGATATATAAATACATTGTGGAATTAATTTTACAGGTTCTCACTAATTTGTAACTTTGAATACTAATTTATTGGTGCATGGAAAATAAGATAATCAATATTAACCCGGAAATTTTAGGTGGGACGCCGGTTTTTTACGGTACGCGGGTACCCATTAAAAACCTGTTTGATTATTTAGAAACAGGGGAGTCTATTGATGAATTTTTAAATGATTTTGAAGGTGTGCATAAAGAACAGGTAATTAAAGTACTGGAAATGTCGCAAAAATTAATTCAAAGTTCAACTGAAATTCTTAATGAAAATTTTGCTTGATGAATGTATCACGAAAAAGCTGAAAACTTTTTTAAAGAATCATGAAGTTTATACGGTTTCGGATATGCGCTGGAATGGATTATTTAATGGGAAACTCATGACAAAATGTGTTGAAAACAGCTTTGATATTTTACTGACCATTGATAAAAATATTCTGTATCAGCAAACAATTAATAAATATAATGTAACAATTGTGGTATTCAATGCCAGGAATAGTAAAGTATCCTCTCTCATTCCATTTCTTCCATCGTTTGAAAAAAATGTTTATTCATACGGAAAGGGGAAACTATATACTATTGAGTTGGCAGAATAGATATTATACTTGCAGCCACATAAAATTGTGCATTGATTAATTCGCGGGACTTTGCGGTCTTGATTTTATAATTTACTTATTTCAATTCATTATCCTTTGCGGCTTTGCGCCTTTGCGAGAAACCTCTTTTGCACATTTTTATC
>CAISOH010000165.1 GCA_903887005.1 uncultured Bacteroidota bacterium
TACCTTTGGTCTTGACTAAGATGAATAAATTTTGGAGTCATAAGCAGCACGAAGTTTAGGATTCTTAGTCAATTTACGTCCGGGGGTACCCCCGGACGTAAATTGACTAAGCGTGTTGCATTTGGTACTTGAACTTAGGCCCCATATTTATTGTCGGCTACGGTTATGAAAAATACTATTGTATCCCCACTGACTAAAACATTTTCCATCGTCATCTGGTCATATTCAAAAGGAATTACCGTTTTCAAGTCAAGGTCTATTAACCCATATTTCCGGTTTCTCGCACCTAGGAAGTACCTTTTATTTGTCTGCTTATCATAGAAAAACTCGCTATTAGATTCGTTATCATAAACTAGTGGTATAATGATATTATTATTGGCATCTATTATGCCGAATGTTTTCAACGAGGTGTCTATGGCATTACGCAGGAAACGCGACTGCAAAATGTGTTCATATGATGTCTGGCTCGGACTTTTAAAGGTAGTGCGTTTTGCATCAAGCTGTTCCCAAATCTCAACTCCTGTCCAGTATCTTTCAGGCGGTATTATGTAGTTTCCCTTAGTGTCAATAATGCAACTATGCCGATTGCCGTCAAACGCATGTTCTCTAAAACCTACTTTTGCCCGGCCATTGCGGAAAAACTCCACATCATCCCATTGCGGAGCTATCAGTACTTTCTTATTGCTGTCGCAATACCCCCATTTCCCATTATCGTAATAAGGGATGTGGGAAGGGTATCTTTGGCAAATAGCATGTCGGCTATTTATGATACAAAACACAATCACCAAAGACAGAAAATACCTGATAAAATGGCTGTTCATTACAAATACGAAATTACGGAAATATCGTTGATGAAATCGCCTCTTGTTCAATTATTTAAGCTTTCTCGCTCTGTTTCGCAATCACATCGGCATACTATGGGAAAATTACCTGCTGTCAGAGCGGATAAAAAAGAATAATTATTCGGGAAAAGAAATGCAATACTATTTCTGGCGTACTTACGACCAGCAGGAAATAGATCTTGCAGAGGTTGGCAACGGTCTGCTCCATGCATATGAGTTTAAATGGTCTGCCGGTGCAAAGGCAAAGCTGCCCGAATTTTTCAGAAAAAGCTATCCCGAAAGCACTTTTAAGATCATTTCAAAAGAGAATTACCTGGAATGGATCCTTTAATTCATCTTAGCCGGTACTATCAGCTGAAACTCAGGAATAGCTACAGTCAGTTTCTTCTTATTAAAGAGATTTTCAACAAGGTAAGTACCGTACATCTTACCGATATCACTGTGGAGGTTTACTGCTGAGGTGTATTGATAGCTGCTGCCGGGTATTATTACCGGCTGCTGGCCTACTACGCCATCTCCTTCTACTTCCCTATGTGTTCCATTGCTGTCCAATATATGCCAGTGGCGGCTTAGCAGCCTTACAGGATGCGCAGCAAGGTTTTCTATCGTGATTCGGTAAGCGAATAAATATTCCGAACTTAATGGATTAGATTGGGCAGGTTGGTAGAAAGTTTCCACCATAATACATACTCCTTCTGTTACCTGTTGAACCATATATTGTTTGGATTTGCCTTTGCAAAGGTATGAAAAAACTAATTACTTATATACTTTTTATATTAAATCTTTTACGAGATCCATAACAATGTCTCTTTCGTATCCTTTTTGAACTAAGTAGCGGTATAGCTTTGATTTACGGGATAATATACTTCTATCAGTACGAATCTCAGCCAATTTTTTATTTGCCAGTTTATTTATAGTGTTCGTGTAGTCCAAAGCATCTATTTCAGTGATTGCTTTGTTGATACAATAATCCGATACTTTCCGCAGTTTCAGCTGTTGCTTAATCTTTTCTTTTCCCCACCGTTTCATCCGGAACTTACCCCCGGCAAAAGCCCTTGCAAAGCGCTCTTCATTCAGTGCATTGTTTTCTATGAGCATCACTATTTGCTGCTCCACTTCATTTGCTGAACACCCTAACTCATACAGTTTGTTCCGCACTTCAGAGTGGCAGCGCTCCTGGTATTTGCAATAATGAAGGATAGCAGCATCTATCATAAACCCCCACCCCCGCTAAAGGGGCTTTTCAACAACTATTAATAAAATTTTTTAATGCCTTGTTTTCACACTCCATAGACAGCAAATTTTACCGGCCCATATACACCATTAATATTTGCACATCACTTGGATTTACCCCACTTATCCGGCTTGCCTGGCCAAGAGTACGCGGCCTTATTTTGTTGAATTTCTGTCTTGCCTCATTCGAAATAGCCGTCAGTTTATCATAATTAAAGGATTCCGGAATTAATAATCCTTCCAAAGAGGCCATTTTTGTAACTAATTCCTGCTCTTTTTCTATATAAATATCATATTTCACCTGTATTTCCACCTGCTCCAATACTAATGGATCCGCATTACCAATCAAATCATTCAAGCCAGGAATTGCTGCCATCAGGTCTTTCAACCCAATGCCGGGGCGAAGTAATAATTTTGCCGCCCTGGTCTTTTCCGTAAGTAAAGAAGATCCATTGCTTTCTAAAAGCTGGTTGACCATTTCCTTATCTATGGAGAAATCCGTCAAAATACTCTTGATTTCAGCCACCTTTTGCAGCTTTTCCTGCATTAATGCCAATCTTTGGTCAGAAGCCAGACCTATTTTATGTCCTAAACCTGTAAGCCGCAGGTCCGCATTATCCTGCCTCAGCAAAGTTCGGTACTCAGCCCGGCTGGTAAACATCCTGTAAGGTTCATCTGTACCTTTATTTATGAGGTCATCTATAAGTACCCCAATATAGGCGTCACTTCGCAGCAAAACAACAGGCTCTTCCTCATTTGCAGAGCGGCTCGCATTAATACCCGCCATCAATCCCTGGCAGGCTGCCTCTTCATATCCTGTAGTTCCATTTATCTGTCCCGCAAAGAAAAGATTCCTGATTAATTTCGTTTCCAGGGTAAATTTTAGCTGAGTGGGCGGGAAATAATCATATTCTATGGCATATCCAGGGCGAAAGAACTTACAATTCTCAAAACCAGGCACCTTTTTCAAAGCTTTATACTGAACATCTTCAGGTAAGGAGGTACTAAAACCATTTACATAAATTTCCACAGTATTCCACCCTTCCGGCTCTACAAATAGCTGATGGCGTTCTCTTTCAGCAAAACGGGTTATTTTATCTTCAATACTCGGGCAATATCTTGGCCCGCTTCCTTTTATTCGCCCCTGGTACATAGGTGATTGCTCAAAACCCGTCTTTAGGATATCGTGCACCTCCTGGCTTGTGTAGGTTATCCAGCAACAGCGCTGTTCCTTTGCTTTTATTCTTTCTATTGGTAAATATGAGAATCCAACTACTTCATCATCTCCATCTTGCACCTCCATCTTGGTATAATCAAGGCTTCTACCATCAATTCGGGGTGGGGTTCCGGTTTTGAGGCGTGCACTTTCAAATCCCGCTTCTACTAACTGTTCTGTGAGTCCCGTAGCTCCTTTTTCCCCCATTCTACCTCCTCCGAATTGCTTCTCACCTATATGAATGACCCCATTTAAGAAGGTTCCGTTAGTCAAAACAACGCATTTACCTCGAATTTCCTGTCCCATACCTGTCACAACCCCTTGAATTGTTCCACGTGAAACAAGTAAACCCTTAACCATATCCTGCCAAAAATCAACATTCGGCGTGTTTTCCAGCATTTCGCGCCATGTTGTTGCAAAAAGCATCCTGTCATTCTGTGATCGAGGGCTCCACATTCCGGGTCCTTTGGATTTATTGAGCATGCGGAATTGTATCATGCTCTTATCACTGACAATTCCGCTATAACCACCCAGTGCATCAATCTCTCTTACAATTTGTCCCTTGGCAATACCTCCCATTGCAGGATTACAGCTCATTTGAGCAATAGTCTGCATATTCATGGTAATCAATAAGACTTTTGAACCCATATTAGCAGCGGCAGCAGCAGCCTCACACCCAGCATGGCCGGCCCCAACAACTATAACATCATATTCAGGAAACATATAGATGCAAAGATACGATTAATGATTGACAAGAGGAATGCAATATGCGCGATGAATAATAGATAACGTCTATATAGTAATTGCGGAATCAAAGGAAATAAACCATAGGATAGCCTTGATAGGAAGTATAAATAAAATTGATTAGAGAAAGCCGCCACATTCGCTGTCAAAATGCGGCTAGCAAAATTGTTCCACGTGGAACAAAAAAAATAATTTTTTAAGATTTAACAATATTCTATAAATTTTTCCGTTACTTTGTATAATGTCCACTCTATATAAAATATTCCTTGCAACATTAGCCATATCCTATATGGCGCTTGCTTCGGTTTGTGTTTATGGACAAAACAAATTGCTACGCCCAAAATTAAAGCAAAAACAGAGCGTTTCTTTAGGCTTTCAAAGTGGGCGGGAGCTATTATTTCATTCTTCTCCGCTGATACACAGCAGGCAAAGCAAGGTACATTACTCAATAAGCAATACTTTATTTCTCAGGAAACCTGTCAATACCCATTTTAAAATCGAAACAGGAATTAAATATAGTGCAATTCAAAACATACCAGTTAAAATAAATGGTATTGGCAAGGAAAGCTTTATTATTCCAAAAACAAACAGGAGCTTATCTATTCCTGTAACCATTCAATATTACTTCCTACCTGAGAATTCCCGAATCCATCCCTATTGTGGTGCAGGATTGCAATACAACATTAATGGTAATGGCAACATTTCTCCATTCAAAAGTGAAATACATTCTGATGATGTAGTACAAAACGGAGGAACAAAATACATCAGCATCTTGTTTACACAGGGAATTACATTTGAAATAAATACAAAAATTCAACTCAATCAATCATTCCATTTCATACCTGGCAGCACAGACAAAACAATAGGGATAGACATTGGAATAGGATTTAACATTCCTTGATTGTACCTAGCCATCAATTCATATTCTCCTTTCCACTACCATTTCGATTTTTGAAAATAGTAACTAAGCCTGTATAAAACCGGCAAATACAAAACTCTTAATTAATTCAGAACTACTCTTGGGTCTGTTGCAATGCATCCGCAGAATTGGGGCAAAACAAGGTACATGAAAAGCTTCCAATTAGAAGTCCTTGATACTTCATTTGTAATACACTCTGTATAACAGCATTCGCAGATTGAACCCTGGCATCACCAAACATTTATGCAATTTTGAGCAAACACAATGCATACCAAATTCCTATTACCATTGTATAAGCAGGGAAAAATAGCGATACTTGGGCATAACACAATGAGCGAATAGCAAAGGCATAAATTTAGATAATAATCCATATAACCTTGGAACTACCTCCTGTTAACTGATTATGCGGTAATTCTAAACATAAGGGCATCTCTAAAAACTACATATTTTTCCTAAACAAATTATATGAGTGATTTTATTTTATGTTTGGGTCCTTTACATTTCTAAAATTTTCATTTCAAATTGATTTTTGTTTCAGATTTTTCATTATTTTTTCATTATA
>CAISOH010000166.1 GCA_903887005.1 uncultured Bacteroidota bacterium
GAACAAACCATTTCGCAATGAAGGCTAAAATGTATCAGGCTGCAGTGAAGGCTGCATATGGCGAATTGAAAAAGTTATCCACAACTATGTATCAAATTGCTGCTTAATTGGCATTTTCTCTGCGTAAGGTGAGTTATTAATTCCTGTTTTCATATCCACTTTACGAATCCGATGATTTCCGCCATCAGCAATATATAAATTCCCAGCAGTATCAGTAGTTATTCCATAGGGATAGTTTAATTCACTTGTATCTGCAAGTCCGTTATCGCCATTGAAACCAGCAGTACCGGTTCCAACTATTGTAGAAATGATTCCAGAGGAATTAACTTTTCTGATTCGTTGATTATTAAGATCTGATATATAAATATTATTATATTTATCAACACATATATACCATGGACGGTTCAAATTAGCATTTGTGGCAGGAAACCCATCTCCAGAAAAACCGGCTATTCCTGTCCCTGCAATCGTAGTGATGACACCTGTTTTTTTTTCTACTCTACGAATACGATTATTACCACCATCTGCTATATACAAATTGCCTGCGGTATCAACTGCTACATCCGTAGCATTATTGACCAATGCGGCAGTAGCAAGTCCTCCATCTCCACCAAAACCTAAAGAACCTGTTCCGACAATGGTGGAAATAATATTTGATGGAGCAATCATTCTTACACGATCAAAACAAGCGACATAATAATTGCCTTGCTCATCGAATATCGCCCCAATTGGCGCTACTACCTTAGCAGCTGTAGCAGGCCCACCATCTCCCAAACTAGACCCTCCGCCAGCAAATGGGGTAATAATCTGCGCCTGTACTAAAAATGGAAATAACACCAATAAAAGAAGAAAAAACTTTTTCATAGGTACATTTTATAGAACAAATATAGGGATTAGTTTATGATGAATATTTATTTTATTTGGCCTTTATTTCTGAGTGCAGGCGTCTTTGAAAACAATTACAATCTTATTACTGCAATTAAACTATTTTATTTACTTTTGAAATTACAATGGCAAATCCGGATTATAACAAAATTATTACCAAGCGGAAAAATCTTGACGCGCAGGCAGCCAACCAGCAGGGGGCTAATGATGTTCAGGTGCAGCACAAATGCCGCAATTGCGGGCATGGAATCTCTGACACAGCAGATATTTGTGAAAATTGCGGCGAATGGCAACTAAAAGGAAAGTGTAACTTTTGTTATTCCGAAGTAGAAGAAGGGCAAAGGTTCTGTTCTGAGTGCGGCAATCCGCCAACAGGTATCAAGTGCGGTTCGTGCGGCACATTCAGCCATTTTGATTTTTGCCCTAAGTGCAGCGCCGCCCTTACAAAACAGGCGAACGAAACTATTCACACGATCGCAAACTCTGCAGAGTTTCAGAAAGTAGTCAATGCCATTGTAAACCCTGAACTAAATGTTGATTCCTATACCGATGACAATAAGAACCCTGAAATTGATGCATTGAAAAACTACCTTGCAAAGTTTACAGAGAAAAAAATAAAAAAGAAGGGTACTTTTTCTCTTGATGATACAGCGAAAATAAATGTTCAGGACAACTTAAATTCGGCGGAGCAGGTAAAACAAAATTTGACAGCCGAAGAACAAAAGGAAGTTGACACGCATTATAAAGAGATACTTGCTTTGAAACTTCTTGAAGATACACGAAGCAAAACTTTTCCAAACAACCAGGAAGCAAGAAAATTTTTTGGAGCATTAAAAGTTTTATTACCACAGGTTATCCAGAAAAAGATCCCCAAGGGCTGGAGATGTAATGCCTTCTTTAATTTACATGCCGGCGGGCCGCAGGAATGCTCTGCAACCTGCTCAGGAGGAATATGGATTTATGAGTCTCAAGCAGAAACCGAACTTAATTATACGGTGATATGAGCACCCAAAGGGTTGATGGAAATAATATTATCAATTCTGACGTCTCTGGTATTACTGTTAGGAATTCAGGTAATATTATTCCATCGGCGGTATTTCCCATTGCTCAAACCCGGCAAATGATTCCTTCATCTTTGGGTGATGAAGTTACACTCAATGGAAATAAGTATAATATCCTAAACCAGATTGCTCGTTCCGGCGAAGCGGAAGTGTTTTTAGTTGCAGTTAATGGCAATCACCTGGTTTTCAAGTATTACTATTCGCAATTTAAACCAAAAGATGAGGTACTTGTTAAGCTGAAAGGGTTACGTCATCCTTACATAGTAGCACTATATGATTATGGATACCACCAGGACCGTTTCTTTGAAATTTCGGAATATGCAGCCGGTGGAACTTTGATGGACAGTATGCCGTTAACCTCACTGAAGGGCACAAAAGAAATAATAGAACAAACGATTGAAGGGCTTAATTATTGCCATAATCACGGCATCATCCACAGGGACATAAAACCTGAGAATATTTTTTATCGGAGTGCGGCCAAAAATGAAATAGCCCTGGGTGATTTCGGGATTGCATCCAATGTAAAAGAAGGAGAAGAACTTGTACGAACTTCCATGGCACGAACAAGTTTGTATGCGGCGCCGGAATTATTTACCAATATACAGGGAAAAACAACTATTGAAAAAAGCGTTGATTATTATGCGCTAGGGATGACGTTGCTGCAATTATGGTTTGGCAGAAACCCATTCGAAGATATTGATGAGTTTGGTATCATGCGGCTTAAAAGCGAAGGAAGGATTTTGTTCCCTGATCTTATAAATGAAGATGTTGAAAAGCTCATAAAAGGTTTGATTACTGTAAATCCGCGCGAAAGGTGGGGATATGATGAAGTTAGAAGGTGGCTCAGCGGCGATGAAGTAAAGGTATTTTACCGCACAATCCAACTAGATTACAAGCCTTATCCTTTCGGTTTTATTGACGGAGAACAGGTGGTAGTCAATAATCCAAAAGACCTTGCGGTTTATCTTGACAAATACCCGGACAAAGGAGAAGGGCATGTTTACAGGAATACTATAGCAAAATGGGTGGAAACGATTGATCCGGGTTTGTACAACGACCTGATGGATATTGTTGAAAAAGATTATCCGAAGGACAAAACAGCCGGACTGACGAAAGCAATCTACATTCTTGACCCGGAGCGGTCTTTCAGGGGTGTTGACAAGAGCAAATTAAGGACGCAGGAAGAAATTGCCGCTCATTTTGAACAAAATTCCGAATACTACAAAAATGACCTTCAAAACCCTAATGCCGCTTTTTACATGTTCCTCGAATCAAGAAATTATAAAGCAAATGCAAATGAATACAGGAATTACTTTAAGATCGCCAGTCCTGAAGCGGCCTTAAATACACTGATCCTTAAATTGCAGGGCACTGATAATTACATTATTGGCAATTATACCATTTACCAGCCAGAAGAATTGCTGAAAGTTGATGACAGCACCTTATCAAAAATTATCGGGGAGCTTTCTAATATCAATTCAAAACTTTCTATCTGGATCAACTGTTTTAAAAAACTACAGCCAACTTTGGTAAAATGGCATTCGCTGAAAAGATTTGATGAAACAACGCTCAGGTATGCCTTGCAGCAGGGATTTGTATGCAATGGCTATGCGGCTTATAATACAGCAGAGTTTCAATGGCTGTTGAAAAATTATTTTCATTATTTCTTTTTTGATGATAATGCCGTACACAACCGGGATGAGGCAAATTACTGGTTAAAAAATTACCTGAGCTCTTCACTCGGCCAGGCAGTAATGGATTATTTACAGTCCGAAAGCTATTCTGATAAAGAATTTATTGAAATGCTGGGCTATGTTCTCGGCAGGTATGATGAAACCGGAACGGGTATTTATGAGCTGGTTGAAAAACTCCTGCCATACATACAGAATAGAAAAGGATTATTGAATGCCATTGCCGAAATTCATCAGTTAAGTATTGAAAATTACTGGACAAAAACACGAGGCACAACGGCTGTTTTGTTTCCGGAATGTTTGAAGGAATATCTGTCATTTGTAGTACGGAACTTAAATTCCTATCCTGAATTATTTACTCAGCTCACTTCCCGGTTAGATAGCAGCATTAGAACTAACATAAGGAAAGACCTGGAAAAGATAACAGCCGACGAGGCCCAAACCGAATCATACCGCGCTGATTTAGGAAAGTTGGTTGATAAAGCCCAACAAATGAATCTTGATTTGCCATACATTGGCCGGTATAACAATGAACAGATTTTTGTTAACAAACAAAAACAAGCTATCAGGCAAAAGAATGAAAAGGAAAAACAGGAAAAACTAGCTTTTACAAAAAGTGAGTTTGATAAAATTGTAAAAAAGCAAAGAGACATATATAAGAGCCAGACAACTACGGACAAATTCAAGCAATCATTTTATTTGAATATTGCATTTTCACTAACCGGGATTGTCTTTTTGTTGGCTTTATTTTTCATTAATGCAAACAGGCCGGTAACTATCATTTCCCTTGCAGCTATTGCATTAACCGGCTTTTTGGGACACCGCATTGGAAATAATTTAGCGGTCTCGCTAACGAGGTCGAGGTATGACGAGAACATAGGGGGCGCTATCGCTGGTATGTATGCAGGAATGATAGCCGGAATTTATTTCAGGGGTTATATACCTGCTATACATGAGCTTGCTGGATTTAGGGTTGACTGGACTTTACCCATTGAAATATTAATGCTGCTGGTATTCCTGATATTAGCTATTTTTGGTGGAAGGGCTTATTTCTTTATCCGAAAAAATAATAAAGCAGTCAACGCTATACAGCTCCCTGCCAGAGAACAGGAAGCGCTGGATGAAAACCAGAAGGAAATAGACCGTTATTATAAAGAGAAGGAAACTTTTGAAAATTTCCAGGAAACGGCAAGGATTATAACGTTGAATGACAGGCAATTTGATATGGAATTTGCGAAACTGAAATAGGTGCACGAATTAAATTAATTGAAAATGGATATTAAACAAGATCCGAACCATCATTTGTATATACAAGTGTTGCAAAAAATGACTTCGGAACAGCGATTGGCCAAAGCTTTTGAACTTTCAAACAGGTCAAAAGAGTTGTTTTTGCAGGGTTTAAGAAAAACATTCCCTGAAAAAAGCGAGCAGGAAATTAAAAAAATATACTTAGAACGGATTGCCTTATGTTACAACCGAAATTATTAAAGAAAAAACCAATAGAATAATTAATGGCAGTAGTTTGTAAACAATGTAATCAATCAAACAGGGATATCGCAAAATATTGTAAATTTTGCGGTAAGGAATTAATGAATGCTGCTATCAGCACCCCAGGGTCTGACCTTGACGAGCTTGTGGGGCTGGCTGAGCTCAAAGATGAAATCAATACCAAGATAACTGTTGCCCGGCGGATGCAGAAAAGCGGCAGGCAATTAGACAAAAAAGCATTACATACCATTCTTATCGGGAAAACGGGTACTGCAAAGTCGAAACTGGCTGATGTGCTCGCTAAGTTGTATTTCAAAAACGGCATCATTGCCAAACCTGATTCAAAAACCGTCAATGCGGTTGACTTCGGTACTTTTTCAAAAGACCTTGCTTCCAATTTAAGCGCGGCGAAAGGAGGAATTGTATTCATAGATGAAGTACACAAACTGGTGCCTGCAGAATATATTCCGGGCCAGACGACACAGATAGACAAGCTTTATGTGGAGATGGATAAAATGAATGGCGATCCGATAATCATACTGGCCTCGAGGCCGGAAGGATTTAAGGAATACCTTGAAAAAAACCCGGAAGTAATGAACAGGTTTAACCTCGTCTTTAACCTTGCAGACCTTACCGCAATGGAGATGTTTGAGATAGCGCTGCACCAATTCCACAAACAGAATTTTACGCTTTCACCGGAAGCGGAAATAAAGCTGAATAAAGTGTTCAAACACCTGATAAAATTCAAGGACAGTAGTTTTGGAAACGGACATATGGTAAACAGGATAGTGAAAGAAATCATCGAGGAGCATTTTGTAAATCCGCAATACGATAAATTTCCCAACACAATTATTGTTCAGGATATAAAAGGTGAAATTTCTGAAGAAAAGACCTCCGAACAAATCTTTGAAGAACTGGACCGGTTCATTGGTATGAATGATGTAAAAGGTTACATCAGGAATATGATAGAGCGGATTGAAATTTCTAAGCAAGATGCAGAAAAAACTAAAAAGAAATATTCGTTTGGTGAACATCTGATATTGACCGGGAATCCCGGGACCGGCAAAACAACGCTGGCCAGGAAATTAGGTGAAATATTCGCTTCCATAGGCTTGCTTACAAGAGGCCATGTGGTGGAGGTGGACAGAAGCAAACTGGTAGGCCAGTTTACCGGCGAAACAGCTAAGCTCGTGCAACAAAAATGTGATGAGGCTCAAGGCGGCATTTTGTTTATAGACGAAGCATATATGCTTAAACAGCACGATAATGACAACTTCGGACAGGAAGCTATTGATACGCTGCTAAAAAGAATGGAAGACGACAGGGGGAAAATGATGGTAATAGCCGCGGGATACCAAAAAGAAATGCTGGCCTTCATCAACTCAAATCCGGGTTTGAAATCACGGTTCAAAGAAGAAAATATCTTTAATCTTAAAGATTATACGCCGGATGAATTGTTTAAAATATTCATGGTGTTTGTGGCGGAAGATAATTTCCGGTTGGTAGATGAGGCAAGCTTGAAACTGAAAAAGGTATTGCAGGATATTTATGATAAAAGGGATAAGAATTTTGGTAACGGGCGCGATGTCAGGAACCTGTATGAAAGATGCCTGTCGCTAAGGGCGGCCAGGTTGAACAGCGGATACATTTACGACCTGAACCTATACGCACAGGATATTCCATCTGCTGATGATGGCGATAAGGAAATATCACTGGATGAGGCCATGAAAGAATTAAATAACCTGGTGGGCCTGCAATCTGTAAAGAATGAAATAACAAGGCTGATTGACTATCTGGAGGTAGAAAAACTAAGGACAAAGATTGGCAATAAAAAAACGGCGCTGAATATTCATTTTATTTTTAAGGGCAATCCAGGGACCGGTAAAACCACTGTAGCAAGAATATTAGCGAATATCTTCAAGGCTATGGGATTGCTCCAAAAGGGGCATCTTGTGGAAGCCGGACGTAAAGACCTCGTAGCAGAATATGTTGGACAGACTGCATTGAAAACCAATAAGGTGATTGAAAGCGCCATAGGCGGGGTGCTGTTTATTGATGAAGCATATACGTTAACTTCCGGCGGAGTCAATGATTTTGGTAAAGAAGCTATTGATACGCTGCTGAAAAGAATGGAAGACGAGCGTGGAAAATTAATTGTAATTGCAGCCGGGTATAATAACGATATGGACAGGTTCCTGCAGTCAAATCCGGGGCTTTCATCACGCTTTACCAAACATATAGTTTTTGATGATTATACCCCAGCAGAAATGACCGAAATTTTCAAATCGATGGTGCAGACAAAGGGAATGACACTTACGGATGGCCTGGATAATTTTATAGTAAATTTATTTACCGGAATATTCAATAAGCGGGACAGAAATTTTGCAAACGGAAGGACCGTTCGTAATTTATTTGAATCAGTATTGCAAAACCAGGCTATGCGGATTTCAGCTGAACATAAGAAAGGAATTAATGTAAGTACTATAATTAATATTATTACAAAAGAAGACTTCAAATAGCAACAATGATCTGTGCATATTGCAAAAGCGATATAGATAATGACAGTTTTTATTGCGACCAATGCAATAAGGAAGTGTTTATTTGCCCGGAATGCGGAAAGCCGGGCAAAGGAAAAAACTGTGTGGAGGATGGCAACCCTTTATTTTCTCCCTTGCAAAAATCCTTAAGCGGGCAAAACGGGATGCAGCCCCCGGCAGGCAGTCCCCAAAACGTTTCCATATTCAATCAGCAAGTGGTGAAGCCTCAAGCTGTCCGGAAACATACTACCCAGAAACCACTTCCTCCTGATTCCACAATGATACCGGGATTAAAACTGATAAACAGTCATTTAAAGATTGATATTGATGTAAAAGACGGAGCTATCATCGGGAGATCAGCAGGAGATTATTTATCCATTTTTAGCAAGTTCTCCCAGATTTCAGGAAAACATGTACAGTTTATTTTCGATAAAAATAATGGCTGGACAATATTAGACCTGGGATCAACCAATGGTGTTTCTATAAGTAATGGAGCAAATTGGAAACAGGCTATTAAGCTCAGCCCGGATATGCCAGTAGCTATAAAAGATAATACCTTTTTGCTTATTGCAAATATTGAATTCCAGATAAAAATTATTCCTCCTCAATCTCCTGATCCCGGCACTAACAGATTATGATAATTAATGTAATCGCCATGTCTGATGTTGGTTGTACCAGGACTATTAATGAGGATATGATATTGGCGGGAGATGAACTTTTGCGTGATGGGGCTAAGCAATATGAGTTTAACCTTGCGGATTCTGAATGCCCTACCCTTATTGCTGTTGCTGATGGACTTGGGGGGCATAAAGGAGGCGCAGTTGCCAGTGAAACTGTTTTAGTTGAAATGAGTAAGGCTACCAGGTCCTTGAAGCAAAATATGCCGGTGGCAGAATTGAAAATCGAACTCAGGAAAATAATTTTTTCCATCCATTCCCAGCTGAATGAAGGGGGGCTAACTGACACTGCAAAAGCCGGAATGGGTTCTACTTTCATCGGATTGTTGTTTTATGAGCAGTCAATTTTCTTTATTAATATCGGAGATAGCAGGTTATACAGGTTCAGGGATGGCATCCTATCTCAATTTTCTCGTGACCATTCGCTCGCTGCTATGACTAATAATCCCGATGCTCCAAGGCATGTCCTTGTTAATTCGTTTGGAGCGGGAGCAGAAATATTTTTCGACTTTGAGGATATTTCAAACAGGATTATTGATAATGACGTCCTCCTTCTTTGTAGTGATGGTTTAACGACTGAATTAACAGACCCTGATATTGAGTCATTATTATCTGATTCTATTGATCCTGTATTATTAGTTAATGCGGCAAAAAATAATGAAGGCAAGGATAATATTTCGGTGGTTGTGGTTAAATGTAAGCGGGAATAAGTATTCGCCATCTTTACAATATAGATTTCCTCATTTTAGATGTTCTATTTAACTTTACATCAAAACAGGCTTTTTTTGACAAAGGAAGAACATATTGCCTATTGGGTTCGTACTGCAAACAGGGATTGGCGTACTGTGCAAGATTTATACAAATCGAAGAACTATCTTCCGGCTTTGTTTTTCTCACATTTGGTTTTAGAAAAATTGGTTAAGGGTCATTGGGTGAAGGATAATGCTTCAAATACTCCACCTAAAATTCATAACCTTATTGTTCTCATTGATAATACAAAATACCAAATTACTGATGATGATAAGGATTTTTTAAGAGCCATGAATCAATTTCAGTTAGAAGGCAGATATCCTGATTATAAAAATACACTTTATAGACTCTATAAAGCCACGAAAACAAACAATATTCTTAACAAGGTTAATATCTTTAGAAAATGTTTACTCAAAAATCTGTAATTGCCTATTTAAAGCAGTTTGCGAATGAAATGCAGGAATCTGGCTTCCATCTTAAAAAAATGGTGCTTTATGGCTCCTATTCCAGGAATCAGCAGCATAAATGGAGCGATATAGACGTAGCCATTGTAGCGGATGAATTTAAAGGAACAGGCTTTGATGATGTGCTTTTATTTTCACGACAGTTATCCAAATTTCCAAAATTAAACAGCGTTCAGCCCCGCACTTACAACACTAAAGATTTTAGCCCGGCAAAAGATCCATTTGTAGAAGAAATATTAAGAACAGGGATTGAAATACCTATATCATAAACAGACAAATAAATTCAATTTACGCCGCCGCCACTTTACGTCATTACCTATCCTCTTCTCTTAAGAAACCTTAAATCCACGCCAATTTTTATCATACTTTACAAAGAGCGCTATCCATACAGATCTTGCCAATCGTTGTAAAACAGGCTGAAGGACCAGCAATAACCCGCTACCTATGCCAAGGCACCAGAAAATACTGTTATCCCTGTAAGACAAACCGAGCGTAAGCGCCCACGCAATAAAAATCAGTGCGAGTAATCCGATAGATAAACCATAACTCACATACCCGGTCCCAAAATAAAAGCCGGTCTGGAGCTCAAAAGGCGCACCGCAAACAGGGCAATGTTCCGGCATCCGCATGGTTGTTTTGAAATTGTAGGGGTTTGGATTTGTAAATAAATTTCCACGCCTGCAACGGGGGCATTTATTCGTCAAAATGCTCCATAAACGGTTTGGCTTTGAATCTGAATGTTCTGCACACATAATAATCCGACTTTACAATTACCACAGGAAGCCTTTCTGATTTCTCCCGGAATAACAAAGGTAGCATTAGCCAGCATTCTGCAGAAGCATGATTATTAATTATTCATAAAAAAGATCAAAATTTTGAAAAAATAATTTCATAAACTTCCTGGTTAAAATCTCATTTTAATATGGAGATTAATTTCTGATAATCAATTTTCGAATTATGCCTTGGGTCACGTGGTAACTGTTTAAAGAAAATAATTTGTCCGAATTCTATTGGGAGGATATTAATTCTTTGCTTTACTGGTTCTTTTTTTCCGTCAGCTGTTAATTCGATAATTGCTGTGAGTTTGTTATTAACCATGAGTATTGTACCCATTTCCACACCATCAATAGTTTGAAAATAATTTTCAAAAATAAACGGAGCAATGGTAATACCATTATTATTAATCAGCGTATTGCACCGCCCTGTTAAAAACAAGGTACCGTAAGCATCAAAATATCCACTATCTCCTGTACGATGCCAGCATTTCCCCTCAACAAATATTTTATTCCTCTTTAAAGCTTCAACATTATTAAAATATTCCCGCAATACATGTTTCCCGGCTACAATAATTTCGCCGATAGTGCCTGCTGGTTGTTGCAGCCTTATTAAATCCTCATTTGCAGAGATATTGATATTGTCGTCAATGATCTTTATGATCATAACCTCAGCACTCTTATCAATTTTACCAACATTCAATCCATGACTAAGGATATTTTCCTTTTCTTTTATGAGCGTCTGAACATTAATGGAGCTGATCGGTTCCGACTCCGTTGAACCATAAACTACTTCTATATTTACAGCTGGAAATGCTTTATAATAAATTTCCGCTTCTGCAGGAAATACCGGGGCCCCACCTGTGAATATGTTTTTTACCCCAGGCAAATGTGAATTACTTTCAATTACATACTTTGCAATTTGCTTTATAAAATAAGGGGAGGCGATTATCCGGGTTACATGATATTTTTCTAGCTGCTCAATAATCCTTGCAGGTTTTAGCGAGTTTGGTTTACTGGCTTTATAATCAGCAATAACAGAAGTTGCACCGGTTGCAAGATTCATTAATAACACGATTGGTAAGACTGGCATATCAACTTCGTCCTCCCCCACCCCGATTTTTTGAATAAGGGCCTCAAATTGCGCCTTTAAGAATCCATGGGTACGTTTTGCCGCCTTGGGGGTGCCCGTGCTGCCCGTTGTAAAAGTGATAAGCGCAGTATCCTCATTGGTTGTAACCGGCATTGCCTGCATAGTGCCAGAGAACGACCATGAAACCCCATGCTTAACAGGGATCTTTCTTAGCTCAGATGAAATCAATGACAATATGGTTACTTTGTAATTCCCTATGATAGCTTTACACTGAGCTACTTTACAGCACTCCTCCATCCTTTTTTTACCAACCCACTCATCAAGAAAAACCGCGGTAGCCCCAATCCTGAAAATAGCCAGCACTGTGCGATATAAATCAATACTCATCGGAACAAAAACCATCACACGGTCGCCCTTAACTATCCCTTTATTCAGAAAATAGCTGGCAGTCTCCGATACCTGTTTATCAAATTCGCCAAATGAGATTTGTTTATCCTTGTATATAATAGCCGTTTTACCAGGATGCTTTCTTACTGATTCATACAACAGATCAACAATATTGAACGATTCAGAGAGGTTTCCCATAAAGTGCATAGTTTTTATACTCGTTCCCGCTAAAATCCTTAGTGATTCCAACTGAAGTGCCCCCGTCATACATGAATGCGTGAATGAGTGATGTGTAATTTTGTTCCAATGCCCTGACGCAAACAATATTGAACAGCACATGAGCTAGGCCCCTCCATTTATTGTCAGGGTGCCGGGCAGCTGTTTTTATAATGAGTGATTTTTCTCTAGTATTGAAAAAGTCGTTCACGCAAAATAAGAAACCGATAAGCTGTTTATTTTTATCTTCAGCAAAGACCACAAATTCCGGGTTTACTACCTTCCTTGTTTCATTATATTTTTTTAGAAATGCAGCTTTACTGATCGGCGTATAAAGAAAATTTTTTTTAAATGCAATGGAGCTTAATTCATATAGCTTTTCAAGATCATTTTCAAAATCAGCAAGATCAATATTCCTGAAATTAACACCCGCATTTTTTAGCTCATTTTCCCTTTCAATCAATTCCGGTTGGTTATGAATGATATTTCCTTTGTTTGAAAAGTATTTACCAATAACATGAAACCCGGCATTTAAAAAATGATGGTTATAATATAAATGATGGTAAGGCTCAAGAAAAAAATTGGGATGCTCATGATGCGTGCTGAATCGATAACTGTCCCATGTACTTCCATTCATTGGGCCTATTAAAAACTCACCTCCGGCATTTTTAGCTTCCAATGAAATATGTTGCAATAATTCAAACGAAGCATTTAGATCATCAACAGACTCATAATTGCCTACGCAAAAAGTCTTCTTATCATTGTAACTTAAATAAGGGTTGTTGTATAAAGCAGCACGGGATTTTACTTCTCCATCATCCATAAGTACATAACACGACGCTAATAAGTCGGTATTGAGTTGGTCCGGAAGTTTGAAACGGGTACTATCAGCAGGATAAATTTTCTCAGGAAAATTTTCAAACAAATAGAAGTCCGGATCGCCTGGTTTAAGTTTTATAACATGCCTCATGAAAATAAAATTAAAATAAGTGTAACCGTTGCAGGAATGGTGATATTATCCATTCCTTTACCACTCAATCCTTCTACTATTGTGGACATGATGGCTATTGTAAAAGAAATTGGCAATATAGCCCGTAAACCGGGAGCACCGTGCGATAGTGCAAAAAATAAACTTATTGAAAGTATAAATGATGATACAAAAAAAGCTAATGACCCGGCAATAGTTTTTGTATCCTTTCCGATAGTGTATTTTCCAATGGGGAAATTTTTTCCGGTAAGTGCGGCCACAGGATCACAAATAGCCAGTGTTATAATAGGAATATAAAAATAAATGTAGGGATCAGAATTCCCAATATTCTTTCCAATAAAATAGTTATAAACCAGGTAGCAGCCGTAAACAGAAATAATATAAGAAATGGTGCCGTGAGATTTACGGTCTATTTCATTTATAGACCTCAGGAAATTGAATTTTAAACTTGTAATACTAATCACTGCAAAAGTAAAACATAGTAACAAAACCAGCCATTGATTACCTAACATTACCGGGAATAGCAAGGTAATTAAACCAGTCCCGATATGCACCAGCTTTCGGGTCAATTCAACATTGACTTTCATTTTATAATAAAGGAATTCCGACACCACAAAAAGGCTAAGAAAAGAAAGTGCCAGAATCCCGGTATTTATAATGTCTCTATTCATATTCTTTGCCTATAGGTTGTGCTAAACCTTTAAGGTGAACCATAACTTTATACCTTTTGGTCAATAATGAACTGGTTGTAAAAAAAGCCTTTGTCTTTTTCAGTTAAAGCCAAAGACAACTCTTTTTCATATCTTACTTTACCGGGAAGTATTCCCGATATTTTACGTGGCACCATTAGGTTCCAATATCCCAACCTTCCGCCTGTTTCTAATCCATTCACAAGTTCTTTAGCCGTTTCCATGAAAACAGTATTATTCATATACTCGAAAATATTAGAAAGGTTCATGCAGTTGAATTTCCCGAATTTCCTGATTGAATCCTGTGCATAACCTTCAAATATTTCCAGCCTGTCAATGCCTGTTTTTATTTTTTCGTAATTGTTCTTTTGAAGGTAGTTAGGTAATAGATTGCCAAAATTTCCGGTAAGGTTGAAATGCAAAATAAAATTATCCAATGCTTCAGCACTTTGCAAATGTTTCCCGGCCTTGTTAAATGTAAATTCAGAAACGGATACTGTTACTTCTTTTAAAAATTCAGGGTCTCTTCCATATTTTCCCAATATGTATTTACTGAAGAATATTTTAAATAATAACCTCCATCGCCACGTATTCCATTTTGTATTGTAAAATACGGCCTGTTCTGCTGCTGTTTTATGATTGAATAATTCACGAACTGTTCTTTGGGAATGAATAAAGGGTAATATTTTCCCGCTAAATATTTTAAAGTAATTCTCAAATTTACCTGAATAAATTACTCCGTCTTTTATAATCTGCAGGTTGCGCTCCCAGTAATTTTTAGCATCCCTGGTCATTTCATTTTTTAAAGCCTGAAAAACTTGTTCCCGGTTTGAAGATGGTAAGAAACCAAGAAATGAAAGCAATTCCTCATAATCCAGTTTTTTAAAACAGACTTTTTTCAACTCTATCAAATACAATTGGGGTTTACTCAAATCAACAGCTACCACCAAGGCCGGGCTGGAAGTAAGCAGGGAAAAACTATTATCTCCTGCTGAGCCTATGGAAAGAATTTTACTGTCTGTTTGTGGTGCAAGACCTTCCAATAAGATATCCGCATCCTCCCAGCAATTGGCATACCTTATGATTTCAAAATTTACTCTTTCTGTAAGATCTTCGCTCATATAATCTGAATTATTTTTATTTCACCGGTACTCCCATCCATTTCAACGACATCCCCTGTTTTTAAAGTTTTCAATAATCCTGTAACACTAACGATACAGGGCTTTCCCATTTCGCGAGATACGATTGCAGAATGACTGAGTAAACTGCCACGTTCCACTATTATCCCTGATGCGCTGGGAAATAAGGTAACCCAACCCGGATCAGTGCTTGATGTAACTAATATATCACCATCCAAAGAAGATACCTCTCCGGGATCAAGTATCACCCTTACTTTTGCCCTTACCCTGCCCGGACAGCAACCAATTCCTTTCAAATCCCCTTCTGTTTTTTCAACTCTGTCTGTACTGAAAAAATCATTGTTACAATAAACAGCGCCATAAGTGGCAAACCTTTCTGATGGGGCTTCCTGTTGCCTGTATGCCTGAAACTCTTCCTTCCTGAAATGTATAAGTCCTTTGATATTTTGAGTAACTGACGTACCCTCTATATAACAAAATATCTCCTCCTTGGTCAGATAAAAAATATCGCGTTGATCATCAATGATTCCATATGCGCAAAACTCCCTGCCAATGTTTGAAAATATTTCCCTTACTATTCCGAATGCCCTAGAACGTTCATAACGAAGGTTTTCTCTCGAACTTACCAATTCGCGCGCGTTATTAAGCGCTTTTGTAAGTCTCCATTTTTTGAAAATATGGTATTTCAACCCGTTGTTCATTTCCTGTTCCGCCCCTGTCCGCAATTCTTCTTCTATTTTGCCCGATGTAGCGCTTTCAGTAATTCCTGTCTCCACATAAGATTTTAATATTTTAATGAATTTTACAGGGTCCTGGGTATAAGAAATTGTCTCTAATTTTAGTTCACCAATACACCGCTCACCAAAATCAGTAATGTACCGGTCAATTTCTTTATTTAAGCCAATAATTTTTTCGTTCTTACTACCGGACAATATTTTCCAGATTGATGATTCATTTTCTGAATCAAAAATATTTTTCAATTCCTTATCCGCGGATATTGCTGTTGCAATTGCTATGCTTCGGTGAATAGGTTGGGTAGAGATAATATCACTGCTGCCGCAAAGTAAATCGTTGTGAATATTAGGATTTGAACTGAAAGCATATTTTTCACATCTTTTTTGCAACGTGCCGAACCATATCATTGCGAAGAAATCATTCAGCAGCGGCACCTTCCATTCATTCAGCAGCTTCCGCTCAATATCAAGGTACAATTGCATCAGTTCATTAGCGTTCTTCTCCTTATAATTTATCGCATTGTATTGTGCAATTGTTTTCTCCAGCAGCGCCATAAATTCCTTTCTCTTACGGGGAAGTGACAAAAACCGGGCATACATCTGCAAAGCCATTTTAATAATGCTCCACCAGGCCTTGCCTTTAGATAAACGGTAAGATTCCGGAATATCGAAACGCTCCTTAACCCCCATCATTTTCTCCATGAAGCGGGCATTAATACTATAACCCGGAAGCATGGCAAGAATATGGTACCATGTCTTGAGATTATAATAAACCCTGCCATTTATTAATCCTAAAGTATTAGCGAAAACTCTTTCATTTGTTTTTATAACATCTTCGCTTACACCCATAAACCCACAGAATAGTTTATAGGCGGTTTCATAGGATTTACTGATAAAAGAAAAGGTAAGTGGTGTTGTAATTCCGGGATAAGACTCAATAATATTGCTGTTATCCCAAAGTATATATTCTCCTTTTTGTGTATTGATCTTATTGACTGTGGTTATTGGACGCGCCTGCAACAAATACAATTGCCCGTTTTTATAAGCAAACTCTATGTCCTGTGGCTGATTAGTTTCAGCAAATAAGTCATCGAGTATTTTACCAATTTCTGCAACCTGTGCATTATTTAACGAAGTTTGGTTTTGGAGCGCATTTGAAACTTCAACCATTCTTGTTCCTTTAGAATTTGCAATGTCAAGAACTACTTTGTGCGTTTTCACAGCAACCTGGGAAGTAACTATTCCATTACTTAACATAAAGTTGTCAGAATTCAATTCACCCGAAACAAGCCCCTCACCCAAACCATATACCGCACTGATAAGCTTCTCATCCCTGTTTCCTGTTACCGGGTTCATCCCAAAACCAACCCCTGCAACATCAGCATCCACCATTTCCTGGATAATGACTGCAATACCAAATTTCTGCGCAATGCTATTATTTTTCCTGTACTCAATAACTCTTTCAGAAAATGCGGAACACCAGACACGTTTTATCTTTTCCTCAAATTGTTCTTTCACCACAAACAAATGGCTTTCAAACTGTCCTGCAAATGAAAATTCCACCCCATCTTCATCAATAGCAGAAGACCGGACCGCAAAATATTTTGTACCCGGGAACTCGGCAATAATTTCATCAATCTCGTTTTGCGGAATGATTACCTGGCTGATATACGCTGTTATTTTTTCAGATTCTGCAGACTGGACATCCTCAGGTACAAGTGATACCAATATGTCTTGCGGAATTACTATGAACTTAGGTACAGGCATACCTCTTTCCACAAGCTTAAAGAGATTTTCAGCTTTGCCTCCGATAACGGAGTCTTTTGGTAAAGGCTTTTTTGATGGACGCAGGTAGTTCATAAATGAAATAAAAGTTTTGAAATCATTGGCCCTCCGCCAAGGGTTAAATACATGGCAATTGTCCAAAGTGCAGAAGCATATTCAATCATTTTTGAAAGCCTGGTAGTCTTATTATAAAGAAACAAAACAGCCGGGGATACACACAACATAAAAACACAACCCAACACAATGAACGCGGCTATTCCGTACCCGGCAAAAAAACTTGCTGCAATGCTCAGGGAAAGGGTGATCAGTAAAATGAAAATCCAAAGGATCACAGCCCGGTTCGTGCCAAGCATAGCAGTATAAGAAAGGACACCTTCTGCTTCCTTTTGCGGAGTTCGTATTTTTCTTCCAATTTCAACTACTATGCCATTCATATAAGAAACAGCGAAGAAAAACATCAACCCTTTTGGCGCGCTGACTCCTTCTAATAACCAATCAAGGCCACTGGCATAAATATCCACCAATGGTATGATGAACATGTGGGAAGTTACATACCAGAATTGGTGTTTCTTCAGCCATTCTGATACAAAAAATTCTTTTCCCATTAATGACAAATAGCCAATGACAACAAAATATAGAACAAGCATTTTTGGAAAAAACCAGAAATTCACTACGACCTGTAATACAACAAGGATAATGCCAATCACGCCAAGTTCGCGTAACGAAACCAATCCTCTGGGTACGGGCAGCTCTTTTCTGTAACGGGCATCGTCTTCGGCATCTTTGAACTCATCAAAAATTCTCACAAGTAAAAAAAGTGTTATTGTTGTAAGAATCCCTACAAAGAAGGTTTCCCAGGCAACAAAACCCTCAGCACCCCTGCAAATCCTTGAATAAGAAATAGCGGAAAAACTAAAAGACGCTACGAGCAACCCGTGGCCCAGCACCGGGAACCGTTCCTTCTGGTATAAATAAAACCGCTTCAGGAAAGAAGCATTGATCTCACCTGCTATGCTGAATTCATTATATTGTGTTGCAAGTTTCATTTTTTTCTGCCGAATTTTTTGTGAGCCGATGAAAAATGTCCGGCGGAAAGAGCCGCTACAATGGAAAGCTCTCCCGCAAGGACCATTGCCCCGCATATTTCCGCATATTTCCTTGCTTTGCCTGCGCCGTAACACTCCATTAATTCAAGACATTCCTTTTGTGTCGGAAGCCCAGTCCCCCCTCCTACTGTGCCAACTATTAAATTTGGTAGTGTCACGCTGGCATATAAGTCCCCGGTTGAAGTAACTTCCATTCTTGTAATGCCAACTGAGGCTTCCGAAACACAAGCCACATCCTGGCCGGTAGCGAGAAACATTGCCGCAAGACCGTTTGCATAATGCCCCTGTGCACCAATGGCCCCGCTTTGAATAGAACCGATGGTGGAAGACCTGGCATATTCCCACATTGCCTCCGGTGTGGTTTTTAATACATCATTTACAATTTTTTCAGGCAATGTAATTTCTGTAGTTACTTTTTTGCCCCGCACGGTTGTGAATGAAAGCGCGGTAGCTTTCTTGTCGCCGGAATAATTACTTTCAATAAACCAGAATAAAGGTTTTACAGGAGCATTTTCAACCAGGTAATGGCAGATGGCATCCGTGCATAGCGTAACCATATTTTGCCCGGAGGCATCGCCGGTGTGATACTCGAAAGTAAGGATAAGATGATTCCCTTCAATATTGGTCTTTATGTCAGTTAATTTAGCAAACCTGCTTGTTTGTTCAGTTATCTGTTTGAACTTGTCCATTTGCGGCAGCAACCAGATAAGGAACTGGCCCAGTTCTGTTATATCATTGAATTTAAATAATGGGCTTCTTTGCACACCTTCCACCAGGCAAATAGAGGTTGCCCCGCCTGCCAGGCAACAAGCCCTTGCTCCACGGTGATAAGATGCCACCAATGCACCCTCACTTGTGGCAAGAGGCACATAAAAATCCCCATCTGCCGCGGTGCCCACCACCCGTAAAGGGCCAATCACACCAATGGGCATCATAGACATCCCTATATAATTTTCTATGTTCCCTTCCAGTTGCTTAAGATCTGAAAATGATTTTCTTCCTGTTACGAATTGCATTTCTTTCCCTGTTTCTTGTAAAAGGAATTCAATCCTTTTATTTACTCCCTCTTCGGTAATTGACGGTTCAAAGGGCAGGTTAGCACCCATACCCGGGTTTGAAGATTTATTTTTGATCTTACTGATTAGTATTTCTATATTCTGCAAGGCGCTTATTATCTCAAGCGCTGTTTTGGTTTTATCATTTGCTGAAGCCATGTGTTATTTATTATTAAATTACAAACTGATATTTTGGATATTTGCAAAATGCTTTGGCATTACATACACCTTAAAGGTAATTTAAAGTTTCCTCCATTAAAATCTTATTGGTCAACTCATCATTAACTTTATGAATATTTTTCCTGTAATGTTGTTTCTGTCAATAATTATTCGATGATGCAAATAAACAAACTCTCAAATCAAAAACATTTGATAAAAGTCAAATAATATAATGTTTGTCAGGCTATTACAGACAAAACTCACTTTGATAAGGCAAAAAGAAACAAAATACAATTAAATGGTGACAAAAAAACCGTTAAACAACGGTATTTTATATTGATTTATATTCCGACATTTGCACCACCTAACTAAATAGATAAGATTTGAGCTATCAGACACTAAAACCAATCTGCAATAGGTTGAATGCGAAATTTGCTGGTAAATTATTACCTACTACAAATTTTTCTGTTAAAGAATTTGTCATCATACCAGATGAGGTTCGGGACCCATCCGGATTTGAAAGGTATGTTCATTGCGTAATAATAGGAATACCAACAGAGGAAATAGAAAAAGCAATAGAAGGCCATCCATACTTAAATATAAGAGTAAAATTTGCTGATAAAGGAATGGGCGGTTATTATCATCCCGAAAATTTCGGATTAAGAATCAGCACTTTAGAAAATATCATACCTGCATAAAAAAAGCTGCATTTAGCAGCCTCACCTATTACCCATTAAAACATCAGCCGAAAGGGTTTTCTTCTAAAAAACGGCACAAAAGAAAATAAAGAATAAATGCAATCAAAGTTGAAATAACAGGAATGAGCAACCGACGATAATTATCAATTAATGGTTTTGATTTTTTACGTTTAGGTCTGGATCTTTTATATGAACTTTTTGATCTTTTATGTAAACTTATTGATTCTGCCATTATAATAATAATTTCACCCAAATATAGTATGTCCTGTTCAAATTAACAATACCTAACACGTGCATCCCTTAAAAAACAGAATATTCTAATCCTTCCATAAAAAGTAACAAAAGGCCTTGTAAAATATTATGCTAAGAATGATTGTAATAAATATGGTAAATAACCTGTTTTTTTTATAAAAACGTCTAATACTAAACCTAGACATAAAAATATTTTAACCAAACCTACAACGCAATAATGGCATTTGCAATACTTGATTTTGACTGAAATGTTATTTATTGAAAATGACAATGAAATATTTTGTTAAATAACAATTCCGCAAAATGTTGTAATAATTTCTATACGACATAATGATGATTAGTTATCTATTTTTTGTTACTTCTTTTTGTTTTCAGAATTTACCAATACTATCCAGATACACAGGGGGAAATAACATAATTTGGAATCCAGGTAGAGAGAAGGGAGTAACATTTTTTAGAATAAAACGGGTAATTTCAAAGTAGTACTACATACAAAACAATCACAACTGCCAAACTACAAGCCCGCTGATTATTGTTTGCACAGCTGTTTATACCTAATCACTCCATAGAAAGTTGCAAAAGATAACGTATAGTACAACAGCAAACAGTGTTGTAATTAACATGATCATTAATTGCTTTTTGGGTAATAATTGCCTTGATTGCTTTAATCTTGTCATAAAGATATTCCTGTCTTCATTTTTATGTTTCAAATATAAATTACCTAATCCGGATTTCCAACTATTAGCAGAATTTTTTTTTGCACATTATAAAGACCCTCAATACATTGCATACAATCATGAAAACATCTATCAGCATTCTCAAATTTGTAACGTTTATGGAATGCTATTTTAATTACCTGAATTTACCCCCTGTTTTATACACTACAATTTAGGATTTTCAATAATTCTTTTTCTTTATTGGACATAGTGACAAGTTTTTCCCATTCC
>CAISOH010000167.1 GCA_903887005.1 uncultured Bacteroidota bacterium
AGATTATAATTGTTAAAAAAAATATTTATATATAATAGATGTTATTCAATTCATTTGAGTTTTTAATATTTTTGCCAATAATATTTATACTATACTGGTTTGTTTTCAATAAAAAATTAAGCTGGCAAAATGGATTGGTTTTGGTTGCCAGTTACTTTTTTTATGGTTGGTGGAGCTGGAAGTTCATGAGCTTGCTTATACTCAGCACATTATTAGATTATACTTATGGATTTGGGGTTGCGTGCCCCAACCGAAAAAAAGCAAAAATATTCCTATGGCTCAGCATTATTAACAACCTAGGAATTTTATGGGTATTTAAATATTACAATTTCTTTGCCATCCAGTTTCAACACGGCTTTGAATTATTGGGTTTTCATACGAATCCGCTATTGCTTAATATTGTTTTACCAATTGGAATATCATTCTATACTTTCCATGGAATGTCTTATGTTTTTGATATCTATCATGGTAAGCAAAAACCTGTTACAAATTTTATTGAATATGCTGTTTTTGTTAGTTTCTTTCCGCTGCTGGTAGCAGGCCCAATTGAACGTGCCCATCACTTATTACCACAAGTTCAACGCAAAAGAATCTTTAACTATACCCAAGCGGTAGAAGGCTGCCGGTTGATTCTTTGGGGTATGTTTAAAAAAGTTGTTATTGCAGATAGTTTAGCGGTTATTGTTGATCGCATCTTTGAAAACTATAAAAATTTCAATGGTTTTTCTCTGATTGTAGGAGCTATAGCATTTAGTTTTCAGATTTATGGAGATTTTAGTGGATATTCTGATATAGCCATAGGTACTGCAAAACTCTTTGGTATTGAATTACTCAGCAACTTTAAATTCCCCTATTTTTCCCGGGATATTGCCGAGTTTTGGAGACGCTGGCATATTTCTTTGTCGTCTTGGTTTAAGGATTACCTATACATTCCGTTGGGTGGATCAAAAGAGGGAAAATTTAGAGCTGTACGCAATACATTTATTATTTTCCTTGTAAGTGGTTTTTGGCATGGCGCCAATTGGAATTTCATCACCTGGGGTTTCATCCACGCTTGTGGGTTCATACCTTTGTTATTACTAAACCGAAACCGCAAGCATGTTTCAAATGTGGTTGCGCAAGACAGAAAACTACCTAATCTCAAAGAACTATGGCAAATGGGTACTACTTTTGTTTTTGTTACAATTGCCTGGATTTTCTTTAGGGCTCATAGCATGAATTCTGCATTAGACTATATTAAACAAATTGGCTTAAGCACTATAAAACAGCCAAGGCAATTTTTTCATTTACCACAGGGGAAGCACGCATTTTTATATATTGCTCCATTACTATTAGTTGATTGGTGGTTAAGAAGAGACGAGAGAAAAATGAATTTACATACTAATCAAACCTTAAGAATAATTTTTTATATTGTAATTTTTACTTTTATTATTGGTTATATTGGATTTTTCCAGGATTTTACTAACATTGATTTTATTTATTTTCAATTTTAATGAAAAAATTTATTTTAAAACTTGCTATTATTCTTATTTTATCATTAATGCCTAATTTAATTATTGGAATTATTCGAATCTCTTATGGGGATAAAAACATACCATTTGAAATAAATAAAAAGCAATCAACATTAATAGAAACAGGCCCCCAAAAACCATATGTGCCCTATTATATTACTACAATTACAGATTTGGCACCGGATACAATAAATGGAATTAAAGAAATCAGAGACCAATTCGGGTTCAGCAATTCTAGACCTAATAAGAAACCAAAAATAATTTTTATTGGAGATAGTTTTTTTGCAGACGCGCGTATTACATATGATTCTGGCATACAAGCAACGTGCGATAGAATTCTAGGTTGTGGTTTGTCTTATAATATTGCTGGGGTTGGCTATAGCGGTTTTAAGGTTTATAATGAACTCATAAAAAAGCAATATCTCTTTACACCAAGAATAATAATTTGTGAAATTGTTGAACGGGATCTTAATCGGTGGTCAGAATTTAAAAGTCAACTTCTTTTTAATCTAACTATTGAAAAAAAAATATCAAATTTTGGGTTTGATTTTATTTTGGGTAACAATTTTAGAAAAATTGGGTATTCCAATGTTGTTAACAATTTTAAATTTTTTAACACCAGCAAACATGTCGTTTTTATGGGAAGTAAACATCTTATCAGTGGCAAGTCAATTTATTTCCTCAAAAATAAAATCACACATTTGCGTTTTGACGAGATTGATAATATAGCTACAAACATGAAATTTGCTCAGGAATACTTTCATAATAAAAATTGCAATATATATTTTTTAATTGTACCAGATAAAGAAAGTATGTACCCATCCATTTTTGGAAAATCACAGATATTAGAAATGCAAAATAAGTTTAGTGCGCAAGGAATAAATATTATTGACATTTATTCTGAATTATCTAAAAATCCTTTATATTATTATTTAGATGGAGATACACATTGGAGTAATAATGCAGTTAAAAAAATGTTTGACGTTTTAGTGGAAAATGGTGTTATAAATCCTAACCTGGACCAGCCAGAACCAAACAGGCGTTTATTAGCCCCGGACTTCAGGCCGGGGTAAGAATATTTTATTGTTGGCTTTAGCCGAATCTACACAACACAAGTTTTTTTTCCTAAAGAGTAATTTGGGCTAAAGCCAACCCCATTTTTTTTACGAC
>CAISOH010000168.1 GCA_903887005.1 uncultured Bacteroidota bacterium
TACATTATATACAAATATAATTTTAGAAATATCAGACGATTTGAAATAAATTTTAATATTTTTATTGTATTGTGTTACGGATTGTATAATTGAAAATCATAATTATTATTGCAGCATCACTATCCTCAAATTCCTTATTGCAACAAAATTTTGATTGGCCTATTCGAGTCCAGCTGCGCAATTCTAGTTTGATTTTTTTATTTTTGTGATTCTTGCGCAGTTTTATATTGAAAATCAATTAGTTAGTTAAATTTTGTGCTCAAATTCTTGCGCTTTCCTTGCTCACCGCTGCGCTTTTCTTGCTCATGCATTTTTATGTTTGTCAATTAATACACCAAATCAGACCTTGCCTTATCACCCCAGCTAAATCAGCCAGTCGGCGGATTTAGCATCCCCTCTTTAGATTGCTTCGTACCTCGCAATGACCGAGGGGAGTTTTCCCAGCATTATTCCTGTATTTTTAGCTTTTGGGAACAAAGTTCAGGTAAGATTTTGAATTTGGCAAACTGAAGTTTTATGATAGAGCACTTTTCGCACTATCATATACGCCTATGCGTATATCATGTAAATTTCTTTGAGCCACCAGTAAGGGTTTGAGTTGAATTTTGGCTTTGAATTGGCCAACTTTGGAATATAATATTCCGTTATGGATAAAACGGGAGATATTATTGTGTTTTTGAATGGGAAATGGGGGTTTTCGGAGCGTATATTCAGCTTTTGCACCCTGTTTGACGCCGTGTCCCTGAAAACGGAGACACGGTTGGGACGGAAGCGGGACGCTTCCACATACATGGACGAAGCGGGACGTTTACGACCAGTGTTATACTTTTTTAATTTTAATAGAACAACCTTGGGCCAGTGGGGAACGAAAATAATGATAATTGAAAGCGAATAATTTATATTTGTTTGTCACTACTATTTCTGATTGTTTATATGTGCGAAAATATTTATTTTTACGAATACCAATACACATCCACATGAAAAACAAATTCTATCAGATTTTATTGATGCTTTGTTTACCTGTTGTATTATTGGCAAAAACCGGGAACACCAATATTGCAGGGAAGGAAAATGAATGGCTAAACGCCGGTAAAAAGTTATCATTTATTGAGAATAAAGGGCAGGTACACGACCAGGATAATAATACACGCACGGATATACAATACAGTTTGAGGGCTGCAAACGGGCTGAATATTTTTATTGGGAATGGAGCGATACATTATCAGTTTAGCCTCACCCCGGCCCTCTCCAAGGGAGAGGGAGATGATCTCACCGAAACTAAGGCTCGTTTTCTGGAAAAAAGGGGAGGACTAAGGGAAACACCGAAGGCTACTACTATTGACATGTACCGGATGGATGTGGAACTGGTGGGGGTAAATAAAAACGCGCGGGTAATCAGTGAGGAAAAGCAGGAATATTATGAAAATTATAACCTCACCCCGACCCTCTCCACGGGTGGAGAGGGAGATGGCCCCAAAGGCATTACTGCACATGCCTATAACCGGATAACTTATAAAGACATATACCCGAACATAGACTGGGTGCTTTATACCAGTAACGGACAACTGAAACATGAGTTTGTGGTAAGGCAGGGCGGGAAGGTGAGCGATATAAAATTGAAGTATGGAGGGGTTACAGATCTGAAACTAAATGCAGATGGAACCCTGACAGCTACAACTCCACAGGGTGCTATTACGGAGCAGGCGCCAAATACGTTGCAGAAAGATAGTAAAACAATAAAAAGCAGTTTTGCATTGAATGGGGATATACTTAGCTTTAATACCGGTGCCTATGCCGGGGAACTAATAATAGACCCTACGCTTGAATGGGCTACTTATTATGGAGGCAGTGATCTGGACCACGGATTGGGGGTAGCGACAGATAATTCTGGAAATGTATTTATTACCGGATATACAATCAGCATATCTGCAATTGCAACATCTGGGGCATATCAGATTATTTATGGTGGTGGCAGGGATGCCTTTTTAGCGAAATTTAATGGCGCAGGCTCGCTACAATGGGCTACTTATTATGGTGGCAGTGCAGATGACGTTGGATATGATATTAGCACAGATATTTACGATAACGTCTATATGACTGGATATACCATGAGTGTATCATTAATAGCCACTTCCGGAGCTTACCAGAGAACTTTAGGTGGAGATGCAGATGCCTTTTTAGTAAAATTTAATAGTTCGGGCGCCATCCAATGGGCTACTTATTATGGCGGAGTCCATACTGATTTGGCACTCGGGGTGGCAATAGATGGCTCTGGGAATATATATGTAACCGGACAAACAACCAGTTCATCATCAATCGCCACTCCCGGTGCTTATCAAGATACCCTGAATGGAGGGGGGGACGCCTTTTTAGTAAAATTCAATGATTCGGGCATCAGACAATGGGCTACTTATTTTGGTGGTAACGGTAACGACATTGGACAAAGAGTAGCGACAGATCGCTCAGGGAACGTTTATATTGCAGGATATACAACCAGTACATCAGGACTTGTTACATCAGGCGGATACCAGCCTTTTTATGGCGGAGGCAAAACTGATGCTTTTATTGCAAAATTCGATTGTACGGGCAACATTCAGTGGGCTACTTATTTTGGTGGCAGCGGTGATGATTATGGATATGGAATAACAACAGATGGATCGGGGGGGGTATATATTGCTGGAAGTACTGACAGCTTATCAGTCATTGCGACATCCGGGGCTTACCAACCTACTTACGGAGGAGGAGGCACTGATGCTTTTTTAGTGAAATTCAATAGTACAGGGGCGATTCAGTGGGCCACTTATTTTGGCGGTGTCGGCTTTGACATTGCCTATTGTGTAACAACAGATGGCTTAGGGAATATATATATGACCGGTAGTACAGCAGGCTTATCCGCAATTGCGACTATCGGAGCTTACGACACAATCTATGGAGGGGGCTGGGATGCTTTTTTAGTAAAATTTAACAGCTTGGGCGGAATTCAATGGGCAACTTATTATGGCGGAGCAAGCGGTGAATTGGGATACGGAGTAGCTACAGATGGCATAGGGAATGTATTTATTACTGGAGAAACAGGCAGCGCATCAGATATAGCTTCTCCTGGCGCCTTTCAGCCTGCTTTTAGTGGTGGAACCGATGTTTTTTTGGCGAAATTCCATTTTATTGCGCCAATAACCGGGACTACTATTATATGTTTAGGAGGAACAACTACCCTTAGAGATACTACAGCAGGCGGCACATGGAGCAGCAGCAATACTGCAATCGCAACGATTGGCTTGGGAACCGGCATAGTTACCGGCATTTCCGGAGGTACGGCAACTATTACTTACAGTGTTTCCGGTAATTCCGTTACAACTACAGTAGCAGTAAATTCACCTGGTCTCATAAAGGGGATTACTACTGTTTGCACTGGACAAACAATTACACTAAGTGATGCAGGAGGCGGAACCTGGAGCAGCAGTAATACTGCTATAGCGACCATCGGAACAAGTTCAGGAATTGTGACAGGTATATTGGCTGGAACAGCTACTATTACTTATACTTTAACGGGTTGTATTACTACTACAAGCGTTATAGTAAATCCGGCGCCAAAGCCCATTTCAGTAATTGCAAATGTCTGTGAGGGCTTCACAACAACTTTGAGTGATATCACAGCAGGAGGAACATGGAGCAGTAATAATACTGTGGTTGCAATTATTGATTCCGTTTCAGGTATTGCTACCGGTATTTCCGCTGGCACGGCGACTATAACTTATACAGTTCTGACAGGTTGCGCAGCTACATTAACTTTAACCGTAAATCCTTTGCCTCCTGCAATTACCGGAAATGATTTTGTATGTACAGGTTCAACCACCGCTTTAAGCGATGCTATAACGGGCGGGGACTGGAACAGCAGTAATACAGCAATATCCGCTATTGATGCGGTAACGGGTATCGTCACCGGAGTTTCCGCAGGTACAACAACCATAACTTACTTATTGCCTACCGGATGTTTTATTACTGTTATAGAAACTGTGAATCCTTCTCCTGCAATTAATGGTATCGTACCTATTTGCGCTGGCAATACCGGTACTCTGTCAGAAACTATTAATGGTGGTACCTGGAGCAGCAGTAATACAGGTATCGCAACCGTTGATCCCGGATCAGGCCTCGTAACCGGTGTATCTGCAGGCACGGCTTTAATTACCTACGCTTTGACATCAGGTTGCATTGCCGTTACAACTGTCACCATTGCGCCACTACCTGATGCCGGTGCTATATCTGGACAGGCTTCTTCGTGTGCAGATGTCCAATTTACTTTGTCGGAAACTGTCAGCGGCGGCACATGGAGCAGCAATGATACTGGTATCGCCACAATTGGGAGTACAACGGGGATTGTAAATGCGCTTTCACCCGGCACTGCTACGATTACTTATACCACAACGCCCAATCCGGATGGCTGCATTAACTCTGCGATCTATATCATTACCATCATTTCAATGCCTCTGTTTACCATAAATAGTAATGTTACACCGGGTAAGTGCTATGGATACAATAGCAGCATTGAGATCACCATTAGCGGCGGTAGTGGCCCTTATCGTTATAGCTGGTCGAATGGGGATAGTTCTCCGGTTATAAATAATCTTGCTTCCGGCACCTACAGGCTACAGGTAACGGAAATTTCAACGGGATGCACAAAACCGGATAGTTTCTATATCGCAATACCTGATTCTCTCCATGTTACTGCCGATGTAAAAGGCGATGTGTGCAAAGCGGGTAACGGAAGTGTCAGCGTTGTAGTAACCGGCGGTACTCCTCCCTATCGCTACTTATGGTCTAACAATACAACAGGCAGCGGGATAACAGCTTTACCAGCAGGCGCTTATTCGTTTATCGTTACAGATGCCAATATTTGTGAAAAAAGTGTTTCTATCACTGTAGAGGATAGCACCTGCAACGATGTTAATATTCACGATGTAATCACTCCTAACGGCGATGGAATTAATGATGTTTGGGTAATAGAGGGAATAGAAAACTATCCCTCCAATACCGTACAGTTGTATGATAAACTGGGAGATAAGGTATTTGAGAAAGGGAGTTATCATAATGACTGGAATGGTATAAGCAATACAGGAACTGCATTGCCTGACGGTACTTATTTTTACCTCGTAAAATTAAATGCTATAAATGCTTCGGGCGGGAAAAATGTGTTTTCAGGAGCGCTGTTAATTAAACGGTAATACCCCTGAAAACCCTGTCCCACTGAAAGAGCGGGACAGGAGAATATATTGCCAGTGCAAGATTTGACAACTTTTGAAAAGTTGTCAAATCTACCGAATGAAAAATGACAACATGCGTTTACTTTTTATGCGGTGGAAGGAAATTGAACTTTTTATCGTTGCCCCGGCAGCCCACGCTACAGCGGTCTGACACCCTTGGGGGTGTGCTGGCGGCGGCCATACCCAGGATTTTTCCGGACGGAGTAATTCTTTTTATTGCTGGGTTTAATTAGAACTTAAACCGGGCAGCTTTTTTGAGTGACGCGAATTTTACGGAAGCGGGACGCTTCCAGATAAATGGACGAAGCGGGACGCTTACGACCAGTGTTATAATTTTTTTTAAAAACAACCTTGGGCCAGTGGGTGCTGGAGAAGATCTATTATGCTTTATCCAGGATTTTGCCGGACGCAGTCCTGCTTTTCATTGCTGGATTTAAGTCCCGCTTCGCTTAGACTTAAACCAGGGCGGAGAGTTGGGTGCGGGGAAGAGCTATTATGCTTTTATCAAGGATTTTGCCGGACGGAGGCCTTCTTTTTATTACTGGATTTAAGTCCCGCTTTGCTTAGACTTAAACCAGGGCGATATGAAAAACCCTGACCCTCCCGATGAAAAATCGGGACAGGTGCCGGGAACCATCTATTTGGCTAATTGCGTCATTTGTAAAAATGATTCCTTGTTTGATCAATAGAAATCATGCTGCTGAATGGTGCCACCGCCACTGAAGTGTGATAGCTGCAAATAGTCTGGACAAAAAATACTTTAAATGTTTGTAAGATTAATCCGTAACTTGGAATAAAAATACGTATTAGTTCAAAAAAAGTGCCGTCAATCTTTGGTTTGACGGTTTTTTTGTTGTACGTTTGTAATACGTAAATACGTATTACAATGGCTAAACA
>CAISOH010000169.1 GCA_903887005.1 uncultured Bacteroidota bacterium
CCAGAATTACCAATGCCTGCAAAGCGGCGTGAAGCATTATTTTACCAATGCAAATGGCTATCTGCGGGGAATTAGGATTGATTCCATCAAGTCATTTGCTGATTCTACTATTTATTATCCATATCATACGCCAAGGGGATATTACAGGGCTAATCCGAATTTAGATTCTTCGGGTGGCAGTTGGTTAGGTAAAAAAGTAATGCAGCTAAATGATGGCACTTTTTTATTTGATAATTTATGGAATGATACAGTTGTAATAAAAACACAAGCTCATGTTGGGGACTCATGGGTATTTTATAACGATACTACTTCTCTTTATTACAAGGCAGACCTTATTGGTAGTGACACGATGACTATACTTGGCGCTGTTGACTCTATAAAGAGGATATTGATTACTGCTCACAATAAGACAGGAATTGTTACAACAGATCCAGCAAATAATTTTCAGATTATTCTTAGCAAAAACAATGGGTTTGCCCAGGTGTTTGATTTATACACTTTCCCATATCATGCACCAGATTCAGCTTATTGGCAAGGCCGTGATTATTATTTAGATTACATAATACCTGTTACAGGGCCAATTATTCCTACGCAGGCAAGTTCATCTTTCTCCATAATCCAACTTATCAATCCGACTTATGCGCAGCTATATCAATGGAACGTAGGAGATGTTTATGAGTATAGTTCATGCAATGGTAAGTACGAACACCCGGGAGGAGGTTGTTATTTCCCGGAGAAATATAAATTTGATACAATCACGGCAGTGAACATAACTTCAGGTAATACTAACTACAATTACAATGCATTGATATATACCAATGATTATTATTCAGTTATTGGAGTGCCTTCCTACGGTTCTTTTAATTATTCTATATCACAGGATAGCGGAGCTTTAAATTGCAGTTCGACTGCTTTAATTGATACTACGTTAATGCCTGAAGAATTTCACCAAAAGAATATTTATGGTTATCAGCCTAATGATTCGGGGTATTGCCTGACAAACACATTATATACGGTTCTATGGAATATAGAAATTGCTGGTGCTATCTACAAACCAATATTTGAAGTGTTTGTCAGACCTACGTTTTATAAATCACCATTAGGTTTGTTAAGTTCTTCAACAGCATCGGCAAACAATGGGTATAATGTCTATTCACAAGAGCTTTTATATTATAATAGAGGAGGTATCCCGTGTGGCTCAATAAAAATACCATCTAATTCAGTACAGGATATAAAGAATAATAGAAACTCTATTAACATTTTCCCCAACCCCGCCACAGATGAGTTAAACATCACCTCCAATGATAAAATAAGTAGTGTTGTAATAAGCAATCTTATAGGACAAACTATATACAACCATGAATATAACACCGAAAAAGTGCAGGTGGATGTAACCAATTTACCTGCTGGTGTGTATTTTATTAAAATCAATGGTTGGGAGGTGAGGAGGTTTGTGAAGGAGTGATAAATAAGTTTGAAATAAATTAATACCTTTACTATATAAAGCCTTCAATATGAAAAAGCTTTTTTTAGTTCTTATCCTGTTCTGCGCTTATTTCTGTAAAGCCCAGAATTACCAATGCCTGCAAAGCGGCGTGAAGCATTATTTTACCAATGCAAATGGC
>CAISOH010000170.1 GCA_903887005.1 uncultured Bacteroidota bacterium
AAACCACCATTAAAAATAGCATTATCAAGGCTTCAAGCATTTTTCAAAATAAATTTTATTATATAACAAAGTTACTTTTTTTTTTAAAAAATGTAGCTTTTGGATGAAACTATTTTTTTCAAGAAGTGAAAGCAGCGATAAGCAAGCCTGATTAAAGATTTGGTGGCGCAGAAAAAATGGAAAAGAATAATTAAGAATGTATAATTTATTTCTTATCAGATTCTTAATTCTACATAAACAGATACATCAGCCTGACCGTCCAGAGATTACTGTATTGTTGCGGTGCCCGGGAAAAGTTGGGCGGCGAATCATTGCGGATGGGGATAATAGAGTATTGGAAACGGATATTTAAAAATAATCCTTTCACTAAGTGTAACTGTGCGCCTGCAAGAAAATCATAATTACTTTTTACGAAAGGGTATTTATTAAGATCAACCGGATAGCCGGGATGACTGGTTGTTAATGTTTCGGAACTGCTTACAAGGCGGCTGAAAGACACACCAATTCCAACATGACTTTTACGCTTGTCAAAATAATTAAACATTAAAGGTATTTCAGCGTAGTTGGCATTAATGCCATATTTTAATATCCATATGGTGTCTATACCCGATTGCCGGGGGAAATCACTTTTAGCCCCTTTCTGACTGTAAAGTATCTCCCAGCTGACCGCTACATGTTTTTGTAATTTTACATATCCGATGCCACCTACATTCAGGCCAACTTTGTGATACCCCGCGAAATTATCCCCATCCACCTGGGCGAAATTGGCGCCGCCAATTAAGCCTGCATAAAACAAACGGGCATGTTCAATATACAAGCCATGAGGTTCGTCATCTTCCTCGTTCTGGGCACGGGCAACACTACAAAAAGTTAATAAAATAAATGTAATGGTTATAAGTGCTGCGAATTTTCTACTTTTATTCATCGAAACAGCTATAGCTAATGAGCTTCAAATATACGCCAAACACGTTAAAAAAATTAGAAGGGCTTTACGAAGAGGCCCGCTACATCATACGTTATGAAAAAGGAAATTTCAATAGTGGTTACTGCATCCTTGAGGAAAGGAGGGTAGTGGTGATTAATAAATTTTTCAGTGTGGAAGGCCGAATCAACGCCCTGCTGGAAATTTTGCCTACTATTAAACTGAATGAAGCTGAACTGAGCGGGGAAATGCTTAAATGGTATAAACAATTACTGGCAGACCCTACGCAGGGAAATGACGAATCTGTACAAACACAAATGGACCTGCAACAATGAAAATAACTTTTCTTGGCACGGGTACATCACAAGGCATTCCATTTATTGGCTGCGATTGCCCTGTATGCACCTCAGCAAATAAAAAGGATACCCGGCTGCGCTGCGCGGTATGGATAGAAACTGCAAATGCCAGTATAGTAATAGACAGCGGCCCCGATTTCCGTTACCAGATGCTGCGCGCCAATGTGCGCAAGCTGGATGCCATCATTTTTACTCATGGCCATAAAGACCATATTGCAGGGCTCGATGATATCCGCCCATACAACTTTTTCGAAAAAAAGCCGGTAGAGGTCTATGCTACAGCCGAAACCCAGGAGACCCTAAAAAGGGAATTCAGTTATATATTTTCGCTGCCCACCTATCCCGGAATACCCCAGATAGAGATGAATACTATTAACCCTGACGAGCCATTTACCATAAACGGGTTAACGATAACACCTATAAAAATGCTCCATTATAAACTGGAAGTATTGGGCTTTCGTATCGGGCCGTTTACCTATATTACCGATGCGAATTATATAGCACCTGAGGAAATTGAAAAGATAAAAGGCAGCAAGGCAATAACGCTGAACGCGCTACGCCATGAGCCGCATATCTCGCACTATACACTTTCCGAGGCAATTGAAGTAGCCACGGATATAGCTGCTGAAGATACTTATTTCACTCACATCAGCCACCAGCTTGGCCTGCATGATGTTGTGGAAAGCGGTTTGCCGGAGGGTATGCACCTGGCATATGACGGGCTGGTGCTGGAGTTTTAATTAGACAGAGTTATTTATCTTTGATAAAATAAATACTATGGAATTAGCAGACATCGATATAGATCAAATATATACCTACGCGGACTATTACAAATGGAAATTTGAAGAAAGGGTAGAATTGATAAAAGGACGTATATTCAAAATGAGTCCGGCGCCTAACCGCCTGCACCAGGAACTGACCGGCGAGATATATCTTCGACTTAGGAATTTCCTAAATAACAATCCATGCAAAGTATATGTAGCGCCGTTTGATGTAAGGCTCCCCCGAAAATCAAAAAAAGACAAAGACATTTTTACAGTACTGCAACCGGATTTATGCGTTATTTGCGACCTGTCAAAATTGGATAAACGGGGCTGCATAGGAGCTCCGGATATTGTCGTGGAAGTCCTCTCTCCATCGAATAATAAAAAGGAACTGAAAAATAAATACGAGGTGTATGAAGAAGCGGGAGTAAAAGAATATTGGGTTGTTTTGCCTTATGAAAAAACTATGATCATATATACCCTTATAAACGGTAAATTTTCTCCATCCCGCCTTCTGGCAAGCGGGGATTTAGTTACTTCCTCAGTTTTACCTGGTTTTTCTCTCGATCTTTCAGAACTGTTTTCTGGTTATGAGGATGAGTAATATAGTTTTGTATTTTTGCTTTCCATTGATGCATCTTTGATTATAGTGAATGCACAAAGTTTTTCATCAATAGCTACATGTTTTTGCCTTACTTTTTTTGTTTGATTTGATAACTTTCAAAAGTCTTCAAATCCTTAAATGATTTTTGAATTTATTATGGAATACGATTTTAGGAAAATTGAAGCAAACTGGAAGAAATACTGGATTGACCAACAGGTTTATAAAGTAAGCAATGACACATCCAAACCTAAATGCTATGTACTGGATATGTTTCCTTACCCGAGCGGGGCAGGGCTGCATGTAGGGCATCCGCTTGGCTATATCGCATCTGATATTTATGCACGATACAAACGGCTGAATGGTTATAATGTATTGCACCCTATGGGCTTCGACGCCTTTGGATTGCCTGCCGAGCAGTATGCAATAGAAACAGGGCAACACCCGGCTGTAACAACAGAAAAAAACATAGCCCGCTACCGGGAACAGTTAGACAACATAGGCTTTTGCTACGACTGGAGCCGCGAAGTTCGCACCAGCGACCCTAAGTATTATAAATGGACTCAGTGGATTTTCCTGCAGTTATTCCATAGCTGGTACGACAGGAAAGAAAATAAGGCAAGGCCGGTAAAAGATCTTATTGCCATTTTTGAAAAAGAAGGTAATATCAATACTGCCTGCCCTGGAGATGAGACGCTGCAGTTTGATAGTGAAACCTGGAAAAATTATTCTGAAAAAGAAAAGCGCGACAGCCTGATGCAGTACCGTATCGCCTACCAGGGCTATGCACAGGTATGGTGGTGTGACGCATTGGGAACCGTACTTGCAAATGATGAAGTTGTAAACGGGGTTTCAGAACGTGGTGGCCATCCTGTGGAAAGAAAGAATATGCGCCAATGGTTTTTGCGCATTACAGAATATGCGGAGCGCCTGCTTACCAGCCTTGATACGCTAGAATGGAGCGAAGCCATGAAAGAAATGCAGCGCAACTGGATAGGTAAGAGTAATGGAGCGGAGGTGATGTTTTACCTCTCCCCGACCCTCTCCGAAGGAGAGGGAGATGTTATCGAACACGAGACTACGTCATTCCCTAAGGAAAATGAAGGAGTTCCGGGACGCGAGAAGGATGGATGGAATACTGCTGATGCTACTGTTTATAATTCAATTGCCGGATTTAGACAAGATTTGAAAAATAATCTTACCAAGGCCGAAGACAAGTTGTGGCAAGAATTAAGAAGAAATAACCTTGGGGTTAAGTTTAGAAGACAGCATATAGTTGGAAAGTATATAGCAGATTTTATTTGCCTACCATATAATCTTATTGTCGAAGTTGATGGTAAAATACATGAACGGCAAAAAGAAGAAGATGCAGCAAGAACAGAATATTTAGAAGAAAGAGGATTCAGGGTAATACGGTTTACAAATGAGGAGGTGTTGACCGACGTTAACTCTGTTGTTGGAAGAATAAAAAAAATTCTTAGTAAGGCAAACGAAAGGGATCTTGCTAATGCACTCATTTCTCAAGAAAAGGGAGATAACAAATTAGCACGTAACATCTCCCTCTCCTCCGGAGAGGGTCGGGGAGAGGTCTCTATCACTGTTTTTACCACCCGCCCCGATACTATTTTTGGTGTTGATTTTATGGTGCTGGCGCCGGAACATGAATTGGTAGATGATATTACTACTCCAGAACAGAAAAAAGCTATTGAAGAATATAAGACTTACGTAAAAAGCCGATCTGAGCGGGAGCGCATGAGCGAAGTAAAGCAGGTTACAGGATGCTTTACCGGCGCTTATGCCATTCATCCGCTTACGGAAAAGCAGGTGCCAATCTGGATATCTGAGTATGTGCTGGCAGGCTATGGCACAGGCACTATAATGGGTGTGCCCAGCGGTGATGAGCGCGACCATGCTTTTGCAAAACACTTTGGCATTCCCATCACTAATATTTTTGGTGACAGATATACAGGTGAAGAAGCTTATAGCGCTAAAACAGGGATAATTGAAAACAGTGATTTTCTTACCGGAATGAGCATTGCTGAGGCTACGGAAGCAGCTATTAATGAGTTGGAAGATATAGGTGCTGGTAAGAGAAAAATAAACTACAAACTACGCGATGCAGGTTTCAGCCGCCAGCGCTATTGGGGGGAACCATTCCCTGTCATGTATGTAGATGATATCCCTTATGGTATTGACGAGCCTATCATTCATAACGACTGGCACCTCGGACATTTGCCTGTGGAGCTCCCGATGGTGGAGCACTACAAACCCGGGCCTGAAGGCCAGGGGCCGCTTGCCAATATAGAAGATTGGGTAACCACAGAAGCAGGACAAAGAGAAACCAACACCATGCCCGGCTATGCTGGCAGTAGCTGGTATTTTCTCCGTTACATGGACCCGCATAATGATAATGAATTTGCCGGCCGCAAAGCCACCGATTACTGGAACCAGGTGGACTTATACGTAGGTGGCACAGAACATGCTGTAGGACATCTCCTATACAGCCGCATGTGGACAAAGGCTTTGTATGATTTGGGGCAAATAGGCTTTGATGAACCATTTAAAAAGTTGTTGAACCAAGGGATGATACAGGGGGTATCACAATACACAAAGAGATTTGGCATTAATTTCAGTAATGTATCAGAAAGTCGTACAACGGAAATATCATTTTGGGGTGAAGGATGTATCAACACCCCAGTAATTTTTGACGAACCTAAAGTAATTTACTATAGTTCTGATTTGAATCCCCTTCAAGAACCAGTAAAAGTTATTGTACCAATCGAATTTGTTGACGATAATAAATTGGATTTTAAAAATTACTTACAAAATAAAATTGATTTAAGAGATGCAATTTTTGCTTGTAAGAATGGGTTCTACCTGAATGGGGAATATTATTCATATCCTGCGAATAATAACGAGAAAAGTTTTTTCTATACTACTCCTGTAGTTGAAAAAATGTCGAAGTCAAAGCATAATGTTGTTAATCCAGATAATGTTGTGCGAGATTATGGCGCCGATACTTTCCGCATGTATGAAATGTTCCTCGGGCCGATAGATGTGAGCAAGCCGTGGGATACAAAGGGCATAGAGGGCGTACACCGCTTCCTGAAAAAAATGTGGCGGTTGTATGCTGATGAACAGAAAGGATGGATAGTAACTGATGAAAAAGCAACAGATGCCGAGCTGCGCATACTGCATAAAACCATAAAGAAAATAGCAGAAGACATAGAGCGTTTTTCTTTCAATACCTCTGTAAGCCAGTTTATGATTTGCGTAAATGAGCTGGCAACACTTGGCTGTCATAAGCGGGAAATACTGGAACCCTTGGCAATTGCTATATGCCCCTTTGCACCACATATTGCTGAGGAGTTGTGGCATCAGTTTGGGCACACTGAAAGTGTCATAGATGCCTCTTTCCCAAAGTATGAAGAACGCTATGTAACGGAGAATTCCAAAAAATACCCGGTTGCGGTAAATGGCAAAACACGAATAGAAATGGAATTCCCGCTGGATGCGGAACAAGCCATTGTGGAGCAGGAAGTGCTGGCAGAAGAAACGATACAGAGATGGATGGAAGGCAAACCGCTAAAAAAATTCATTTATGTGAAGGGGAAGATGATAAATGTGGTGGTGTAAAAAACCCCTAACCCTAAAGGGAGCCATCAATTCGACTTGGTCTAAAAATTCAGGCATATTAGTGTTCCTGAAAAGTATCAAAGTTTTGGTTGTAAAAATCATAATGAAAATTATAACTGGCAGAGAACCGTTAATTCGGCGTGGTAAAAGAATTTAAACAAGTTCTTATGAAGAAACAAATGTTTTTAGGCGCTTACTATTTAATATTTGAGCAGGCTAAGGCATTAAGGGGTAACATGACTCCTGCAGAACTAATTTTATGGAGTTATTTACAACAAAGTCCTATGGGACATAAATTCAGAAGGCAACATCCGATTGATAAATACATTGCAGATTTTTATTGTCATTCTTTGAAGTTAATAATTGAGGTAGATGGGGCAATTCATGAAAACAAAGAAATTCAACAAAAAGACATAGACCGGCAAAATCACCTTGAAAGTTTTGGAATATTCTTTTTAAGATTTACAAATCATGAAGTTGAAAATCATTTAGAAACAGTAATAAAGACAATAGAAGATTATCTTAAATCAAGGCAAAATAATTTTTATTAATACTAAAGTACAATGTTAAATGTCCTTGACTTAAAGCTAAAATATTGGCTCCCTTTAGGGTTAGGGGTTTCGGAGGTAATGGCATTCTGTAGTTCATCGCTTCGTATTTTTGCCACTTAATTTATTACCACTAAAAACCGACAGGCCATAGGAGCTATACGTCAATTTTGTATATACTTTGACTTAAAGCTAAACTATTGGCTCCCTTTTGGGTTAGGGGTTTCGGCAGTATCGCCTTTATACAATTAATTTCTTTGACTTTTCAATCAAATAATCTGTCATTTTGGCAAATAAAATAGTTTGGAATATAGATTGCTGGGGGTAAAGAAACAATCCGATTTTTAAATAATAAATTACAAAATAATATACTATGCAGGAAAAAGGCTCGATTTCCATTCATACGGAGAACATCTTCCCGATTATCAAGAAATTTTTATACTCTGACAATGAAATATTCCTTAGGGAATTGGTTTCTAATGCCGTGGATGCGGTGAAAAAAATACAGCGCCTGGCGGCTATGGGCCAATACAGTGGCAGTGTTGGAGAGCCGCAGGTAAATATATCTTTTGACGCTGATAAGAAAACTATCACCATTTCTGATAATGGTCTCGGTATGACAGCTGAGGAAATCAAGAAGTATATCAACCAGATAGCGTTTTCAGGTGCTGAAGAGTTTGTAGAGAAATTTAAGGACGCCAAGGATGCCAATGAACTTATCGGTAAGTTCGGACTTGGGTTTTATTCTGCCTTTATGGTGGCAGACCAGGTAGAGATACAAACACTTTCTTACCAGGAAGGGGCAGAGCCCGCTCACTGGGTTTGCGATGGCAGCACTGAGTTCGAAATAAGGGAAGGCAGCCGTACTGAAAGAGGTACCGAAATAATACTGCATATCAATAAAGATTCAGAAGAGTTCCTCGACAAATACAAGTTGCAGGGCATACTGGATAAATATTGTAAGTTCCTGCCGGTTCCGATAAGATTTGGCACCAAACCCCATTATGAATCCTTCGATGAGGCTCAGGATGACAACGGCGAATCGTTCGACGATGCTCACGATGACAAAAAGCCAAAAGGCAAGACCGTAGAGGTTGACAATATCATCAATGAAACAAATCCCATCTGGACAAAGACACCTACTGAATTGAAGGATGAGGATTATCTTGCTTTCTACAGGGAACTGTACCCAATGAGCGAAGACCCTCTGTTCTGGATTCATCTGAATGTGGACTATCCGTTTAACCTTACCGGGGTATTGTATTTCCCAAAAGTGAAAAATGAATTTGAATTACAGCGCAATAAAATCAAACTGTTTTCACGCCAGGTATTTATCACAGATGAGGTAAAAGATATTGTACCTGAATTCCTGATGTTGCTGCATGGCGTTATTGATTCGCCGGATATTCCGCTGAACGTATCGCGCAGCTTCCTGCAGGCGGATAGCAATGTGAAGAAAATAAACAGCTACATCAGCCGCAAGGTGGCTGATAAGCTGGCAGACCTCTACAAACAGGACCGCAAGGCTTATGAAGAAAAATGGCAGGACATAGGCTTGTTTGTAAAGTACGGCATGATCAGCGAAGACAAATTTTATGATAAGGCCAAGGACTTCGCACTGCTGACGAACACAAAGAAAGAACATTATACGCTGGGCGAGTACAAAGAAAAAGTAGCTGCCCTGCAAACTGATAAAGACGGTACTGCTGTTTATATCTATACCAACGACCCCGATAAGCATGATTCATTCATACAGTCGGCAAACAGGAAGGGATATGATGTGCTGCTGATGAACTCACCTATTGACAGTCATTTTGTACATACACTGGAACGCAAGCTGGAAAAGACTTCACTGAAGCGCGTGGACGCGGATGTGGTGGATAAGCTTATCACCAAGGATGACAACATACCATCAGTTCTTACAGAAGATGAGACAAAAAAGCTGAAAGAAATATTTGAGAAAGCGATACACCGTCCAAATATGAAGGTGGAGATAGAAGGGCTCAGCCCGGATGAACTGCCTGTGACCGTGACTATGGATGAGTTTATGCGCAGGATGAAGGACATGGCGCAATTAGGCGGTGGTAATATGGGCTTTTATGGCGCCATTCCCGACAGTTACAAAGTGGCGATAAACGGTAACCACAAGCTGGTAAGCCGTATCCTGAAAGCTGGTGATGAAGCGCAGCAAACACAGCTTGCAAAGCAGGCATTCGACCTGGCAATGATATCGCAGGGAATGCTTACGGGCGCGGATCTGACGGAGTTTGTGAACAGGAGTATTGAGTTGATATAGTTTGATTGGAATTAAGAATTGAGATAGTATTGTGTATATTTTACAGCAAAGCCTTTGATACTTTTTGTATCAAAGGCTTTGTCAATTATTTGAATATATTATTTTACCACCTCCGGTGCCTGCGTGGAGGACATGAATAACACTCAGATGGCCTTTCCTTTTCGCAGGATCCACAGCTCACCTCTTTTTCTCTATCCGCAAGTATAGCTTCTGTAGTCTCCGTTTTGTCAAAATGCTTATAAGTAATAGTAACATTATCCCCGGCATTGTGGTTGCCAATGGCTTCAGCCAGTTCTTCGGAATTATTAATGGTGTGATCATTGACCTTAGTGATGACATCACCAGGAAATAATCCGGCCTTATCGGCCGGGCCGCAAAGTAAAATGCTCTTCACCATCGCTCCATCACCGCAGGAATTGCAGGTATGTACGCCAAGAATCGGATTTTCTGACTTTTTACCGGTAAAAGTATTTTCAGTGGAAAGGGCCACGCTCTCTGTCGAAGGAGTGCGGGAAGGCGCGATATAATTAATGATTATTTTATGGTTTTCATATTTAGGGTTTATCACTTTAGAAACCAGGCTGTCATTAACATAAATTTTTCCTTTATTGATTTGAACAACTGAAGTAGGGAAATAATCGTTAATGGTAATTGTTTCTTCGCGCATTACCATGGGTGTTTTTTTCCCAACATGGTGTTTGTGGTGTGTGGTGGTTACCACCGGGCATCCTGCAGGGACGGCTTTTTTGTGGTGTTTTGCCTTGGTTTGGGCAAATCCGGTATTGCTGTTGAATATTGTTGTCATTATCAGCAATGCAATCATGTATTTTTTCATAGTTTAGTTTTAATTATTATAAATAAAATGTGAGTTTTGAGTAATTTGATTCTTAACAAAAACTACAACTAAAAAAATCATACCGCGGGCAATATTTGAGATAGTCGGTTCATCCATAATTTTGGTTAGTTCGTCGGAAATGCATTTTCTTTATAGAATGTATTGGTGAGTTTTGTTGATTAAATTCACATTTATGAAACAGCCTAAAAAGTTACTCTTAATTTATTTAGCATCCTTAATCATAGTATCCGGGGTTGATATGGGGATAAACTTTCGATTTACTGGTTTTCATCTCTATACATTCGGGATGTTATTATCAATCGCTATTACAACTTTTTGTTGGATCGGCTTTTTGCTATTATACCATTTGTTCTTTAAAAAAATGGTATGGAGCGACCGGCCAACACTGAAAATTGTATCAGGGGCATTTGTTTTCGCTGCAGTTGGAGTTATTATGATGCTGATTGGAGTCTGTGTGCAGGATTGGGTCACGCATACAGAGGCGTCATTAGGGGATATCTTTTTAAATTGCACTTATGCCGCTCTTTTCAGTATGATCGTTGGCCTCATGGTCGTAGGACATCAGTCATTGATACATCTGAAGAAAAGCATCGAAGATAATGAGCGAATGAAGCAGGAAATGATACAAAGCCAGTACGAAACACTTAAAAGCCAGGTGAACCCGCATTTCCTCTTTAACTCGCTAAATACACTAACTGTAATGATACCAAGGCAACCTGAAGTAGCGGTGCAATTTGTAGAACAAATGTCGAAAGTGTTCCGGTATTCATTACAGCATAGCGGCGAGAATACTATAGATTTGGGAACCGAGCTTAAAGTGGTGCAGGCCTACCTGTTCCTGAATGAACAGCGGTATGATGGGAAGCTTATAGTGGACATAAAAGTTGGTGAATCTGTATTGCAGCAAAAGATCATTACCCAATCATTGCTGATGCTGATAGAAAATGCTATAAAACATAATGAGATCTCACATGAAAATCCATTATCAGTGAGCATTTATAATGAGGAAAATTACCTTGTGGTGAAAAATACTTTGCAGAGGAAGTCATTAGTGGAGCAATCTACCAATGTGGGGCTTGACAATATAAAGAAAAGATATTCGCTTGCTTCAGACATTCCTGTAGTTGTTGAGGAAGGAAATAACCTGTTCATAGTTAAAATTCCATTGTTAAATTAATGAACATCCTGATCCTTGAAGACGAAAAGGCTGCGGCAACAAGACTGCAGCAATTACTGAAAGAAGTAGTGCCTTCTGCGGTAGTTACCGGTATTCTGGAAACGGTGAAGGAATCTGTCGTATGGTTTAATAATAATGAATCTCCAGATATTATTTTGTCGGACATACAGCTTGCAGACGGGTTAAGCTTAGATGTGTTTACGCAGGTAAAATCAAACGCGCCAGTTATTTTTACTACAGCTTATGACGCTTATACACTGAAAGCCTTTAAGCTCAACAGTATTGATTATTTACTAAAGCCGATAGACAAAGAGGAGCTCAGGGCGGCATTTGCTAAATATCATTCTCTTCATGCCCGGCAGGAAAACCTGAACAAAAAAATGCTGGACATTTTTCAGAACATAGCAAGCGGGAAAGTAACTTATAAATCAAGGTTCCTGGTCAGGCAAGGCGATAGACTGATAACCGTGCCCATTGAAGAGGTGGCGTTTATCAGAGCAGATGATAAAGTAGTATTCCTGCATACCACGAAGGGAAACAAACACATTATAGATGATTCGCTCGATGAACTGGAAACGGCCCTTGATCCGAATGTATTTTTCCGGATCAACAGAACTTACATTGCACCTTTATCCTCTATTGAAAAAATACACAACCACTTTAACGGCCGGCTAAAAATCAATCTGAAGAATGCGGATGACCAGGAAATATTTGTAAGCCGCGCAAGGGCCGGGGATTTTAAGAAATGGCTGGGGAAATAAATATCCCCCGGGGTATCATGTGTGCCACATCTTGAAGATGTGGCACACCTCTGTAAAAAAAGATAATTGCCAACCCCAACTATTATATATATTTAGGTGTCTTTATTACATCAGGCGCTAAACCAATATTTATGAAAAACACATTCATTACCGTGGCACTCCTTATGCTTGCAATTATTTCCTGCAAAAAGAAAGATGATACGGTTAGCATTCCACCCACTACTATTTATAGCACTTATTCATCTATAGATACCATTTTCACTATGCTCAGTTTGCAGCCGAAAGTGGTATCGCTGCTTTCTGATAGCGGTGGTTCGTTTTATGGGAATAGTGGTACACGGTATATTTTTAAGAAAAGCTGTTTCGTAGATGCAAGCGGGGCAACTGTTACCGGTAACGTGCAAATTTCCGTAACTGAATACCTGAAAAAAGGGGATATGATATTTTCAGGGGTATTGCCTGTAAGTGATGGTGAGCCATTAATTTCAGGCGGTGAGATTAATGTAACAGCAACAAAAGGCGGACAGGAAATATTTATTAAGCCGGGAATGACATACTCTGTAAATATACCCCAATCCGGATCAAAGGATACTGTAATGTCCTATTTCAGAGGAAATACAACCGGGGGCTCCATTGCAAATAAAGTTAATTGGAAAATACCTGATAGCGGTAAAAACAGAGAAGTCTATTACACTAAAGATTCATTAGGTATTCTGCCGGATAGTCTTAATTATACAAATGCGGATCGTTTTTTGACTAATCCCGATTACCAGTCTTTTAATGTTACTGTAAATGCATCCGGTACTACAATCAATTCCAATACGCTCTATACTTATGCCCTTTATGATAACTACAAAGGTTTATGGCCGTTACAAAATGCCAGCACCAATGTATATTCAGAACATCATGTTCCGAATATCCCCGTCCATTTTGTTTCATTTTGCCTGATTAACGGGCATTTTTATGGTGGCGTGCTAGGAGCGACTCCAAAAACAGGAAGTAATTATTCTATTTCCCTAACGGAAGTAAAGCCGGATGACTTTAAAGCGCAGATAAACGGGCTTTATTAAAGAAGAGATATTGGATAATTGAAGCATGATACCTCAGAAGGGGTGAATTTACCTGGTCAGGCTTCCTTCGTTACCTGTTGTGTAGCTTTTTGATTACTTTTCCTGTCAAATACTTCAATCATGAAACACACTGCCGGCATTTTGCTGACTGCAATTGCTTTTTTCTGCATGTCCTTTAAAGGAGATAAAACGGATAAGACAGAGAAAACCTGTAAGACAGAGAAAGCGGACTTACATACCATAGAACTTATAAAGAACGAAGGCTTTAATAATTCAAAAGTCATGGAGACCTTGTTCAATCTTACGGACGTGAACGGGCCAAGGCTTACAGGATCTAAGGGGATGAGGAATGCCGAAAAATATATTCGGCAGCAACTGGAAGACTGGGGCCTGGAACATGCTAATATTGAGCCCTGGGGCGGTTTTGGAAAGGGCTGGGAAGTCAATAAATGTTATGTGGCCATGACTGCGCCATATTACCAGGCGCTCATAACTGTGCCTAAAGCATGGACGCCGGGCACCAATGGTTTGGTGAAGGCAAACGCCGTACTGGTTAAGATTGACAATGTGCAGGACATGGGGCAGTATGCAGGCAAATTAAAGGATAAAATAGTTGTAATGCTTCCTGTGAACCTCACTACAAAACCTAATTTTACGCCCGATGCCAGCAGGGTTTCTGATGAAGACCTGAAGAAACTTGCAATGGACCCCCATGTTGATGAAGCGGCAACAAACCTTAGCCAGAAAGCCGCAGTTTCGGCAAAGCTTTCTCCAAACATCAAGCCGCAAATAGACGCTTTCCTGATAGCTGAAGGTGCGCTGGCAATAATTAGTCCCGGCCGGGGTGGAACTATGGGCACCATTTCCACCACTAACGGAGCTTCACGTGCATGGGATGCTCCGCCTTTATTGCCCGAAGTGGAAATGTGCAGTGAGCATATAGGCAGGATTGTACGATTACTGGAAACCGGCAAAGAAGTGACCTTGGAAATGGACACAAAGACAACCTTCGAAATGGCAGACTCGATGGAGTATAATGTGGTGGCGGAAATTCCGGGCACCGATCCCGGCCTCAAAGATGAACTGGTAATGCTTGGCGGGCATATGGATAGCTGGCATGCCGCTACCGGCGCCATGGATAACGGAGCAGGCACTGCCATTGCAATGGAAGCCATAAGGATATTGAAGGCCACAGGCGTCAAACCACGGCGTACGATACGTATCGCATTATGGAGCGGCGAGGAGCAGGGTTTACTGGGTTCAAGGGGTTATGTGCAAAACCATTTCGGCAACCGTCTTACTATGGAGCTAAAACCGGAACAGGCTAAAGTTTCCGCCTATTACAATTTAGATAATGGGGGCGGTAAAATTCGCGGGATCTTCCTTCAGGGCAATGATGAACTAAGGCCCATCTTTTCAGAATGGCTGGCACCTTTTGCCGATCTCGGTGCAAGTACGCTGACCATAAGGAATACCGGTTCGACCGACCATATATCATTTGATGAGATAGGCATACCCGGCTTCCAGTTTATACAGGACGGACTTGATTATGGTACCCGTGATCACCATACCAATATGGATTCTTATGACCGCGCCAGCAGCAACGATTTGATGCAGGCGTCCATTATCATGGCGTCATTTGTGTATCATACAGCAATGAGGGATGAGAAATTGCCACGCAAGGCTATACCTAAGGTGAATAATGGCCCTAACAGTTGGGCGAGGTAAAAAACCCCAAACCATTCACGATAAAATGCGGAATCTTTTTTCAGAGCGTCTCCATTTTAAATATCATCATTTAATATCTATTAGAAATCAGTAAATCTTTAAAGCCACAATTATTGCCTCAACATTTATGCTGATTATTTCCACCATTTTTCATTTTCTGCATCGCGAGCTTTGTTTTCCGTAGTTGAATCCACTCCTCCAGTACTCTGCATATAACTTTGCCAACCATTGTTTCGGTATTTATTATTTACACCAAAATCACCAGCGCCATTATCTAAATCACCGCAACCGGGAATTCTGAAATCACCCCAATGACATTTCTTAGTCATACTTTTAATTTTGTAGCTTTTCCAGGTACCGGTAAATTGATTATTACAATAATCATCTGCAATTAAGTTTAGGTCATCATAAAAGATTTGCTGTTTGTTATCTAAGTAAAAATCGGTTTTTAACACGCCGGTTATATATCCACTTGAAGGTTGCGAACTGTCTTCGTAGAATTTATACACCCCATAAACAGAGCCTTGTATAAACCTCTTATCGTCCTGTTCTTCATATAGTATTGACTTATTAATTGCAATGGTTCCTTTAAAACTGCAAATATTGTTCTTCACTTTTGTCTTCCCGGAAACTATATATTTATAAGGGTCATTTTTGCTTTTACTCACTGATAAAAAATGGATATAGAATCGCTGATAATTGCTACCAATAAACCCAAAGGGTTCAGGAAACCCTATCTTCCTGGGTTCAAAAGAAATTGATTTTCCATTACTGTCAAAATCATGATCCATAACTAATAAACTATCGGATATCCAAAGTTTATTAACGTCATATTTTTTAATAATCGCATAAAAATCTTTGGTCTTGGGAATCTGGCCTTTCGTATATGATACAGAAAATAAAATAACAAATAAAAACACCGAAAATAATTTATTCTTTATTTGGTTGTCGTGTAGCATGACGAAAATTATTTGTCTTTATGGGGTTTGTTGCTCATGTAGAATACAAGTTCCCCGCTATTAGTAATTTCAGTGTGAGTTATGTAATTGCGGTCAAGTGTTTGTCCGTTCAATGTTACCTTTTGAACATACACATTTTTGTCACCCTGGTTTTGCACTTTTATGGTGAAGTTATTTCCATTCTCTAAATGAAGAACAGCGCCATTTATCGCGGGGCTTCCCAATGCATACTGATCGGAGCCGGGACAAACAGGATAAAATCCCATAGCGCTGAAAATATACCATGCGCTCATTTGCCCGCAATCGTCATTGCCGCTCAGTCCATCTGGTGTGGGGCGGTACATTTTCTTCAGTATCATGCGCACATGTTCCTGTGTCTTCCATGCGGCATCCGCCCAGTTGTAGAGATAGGGAATATGATGCGACGGCTCATTGCCATGCACATAATTACCAATAATGCCATCGCGCGTTATGTCTTCTGTTTGCGCAAAAAAGCTGTCCGGCAACTGCATGGTAAATAAGGAATCAAGATGTGCAACAAACCTCTTTTGCCCGCCCATCATTTGTATCAGTTCTGTAGGGCGGTGCGGAATATAAAAGCTGTAATTCCAGGCATTACCCTCTATAAAGCCGGGTTCATCCGTATTCAGTACATCAAAATCTTTTTTGAAAGTACCGTCACTCATCCTTGGGCGCATAAACCCTGATGATGCATCATGTACACTCCAGAAGTTTTCTGAGCGTTGCGTAAAATGATGTGCAATCCCTTCCCTGTGCAATTTATCAGCCATTTGAAGAATGCACCAGTCATCATAAGCATATTCTAATGTCTTTGAAACAGAAGAACTGCTTTTATCCTCCGGCACATAACCCAACCGTATATAATACTCAAGTCCTCCATAATTTGAATGTTCCGCAGTCAGGGTAGATGCCATAAGCGCTCTTTCTGCGTCAAAACCGGTTATTCCCTTTACTACAGCATCTGCAATTACCGAAACGCTGTGATAACCTATCATACACCAGTTCTCATTGGCGGAATTAGACCATACCGGCAGCATTTTTTGTGCGCTTTGGTCATAATGTGCGAGCATAGAATTGATCATATCCGAGTTGCGTTTAGGCTGTATGATATTGAACAGCGGGTGTAACGCCCTGTGCGTATCCCATAGAGAGAAGGTAGTATAATTAGTAAAGCCTGCAGCATGATGCGTATTCTGGTCCAGCCCGCGGTATTCGCCATTTACATCCATATAAACTGTAGGGTTGATAAATGCATGGTACATGGAAGTATAAAAATTCTCTTTGGTTGCAGTATCCGCGGAAACCACTATCTTTTGCAGTTCTTTTTCCCAAAGCGCCTGGCCATTTTTCTTTACCTCGTTAAAATCCCATCCGGGCGTTTCTGCCAGTAAATTTTCAATCGCATTTGCAGTGCTTACGGGTGACAATGCGAATTTTATTTTTATTTTATCCCCTTCTGCAGTACTAAAATCAAACCATGCCTTTATTTGTGTACCTGCTATTTCAGGAAAGTTTCTATTCTGGTCAAATTTCCCCCAGAAACCTTTATATACTTCCTTTTTAGAATTATTCTGAAAGCCATAATCCTCTATCCTTCGGGAAAAAGCCATAGCAAAATATACTGTGCGGGTACGGGCCCAGCCTGTGGTCTGGCGGTAGCCGGTGACAAGGGTATCATTCTCTACCCGGATAAAAGTCCATACATTTTTATCAGGGTAATTGTAAATGCCATATACAGCGTCCAATATAATATGCGCATGATCCGACGCGGGAAAAGTGTATTGATGGAAGCCAACACGTGTTGTAGCGGTGAGCTCTGCGAGGATATTGTATTTGTCCAGCTTTACCTTGTAATAATCAGGCTCGGCAACCTCGTTAGCATGTGAAAATCCTGATCGGAAACCACTTTCCGGATTCGCGGCGGTGCCGGGGTTTGTTTGCAGTGTTCCTGTTGTTGGCATGATGAGGAAATCGCCCAGATCAGAATGCCCTGTTCCGCTGAAATGCGTATGGCTGAACCCTACAATTGTTTTATCCTGGTACTGGTATCCCGCACAGTATTTATATACTTCTTTATTGTACTTGCCATTTACTTCATACGGAATAGTATCTGTCTCCGGGCTTAACTGAACAGCACCAAAGGGCACCGTAGCGCCGGGATAAGTATGCCCCATCCTGTCTGTACCTATAATGGGCTTTACATATTTTATCAGTTCTTCCTGTTGGGCAAAAGAAGAAAAACAAATAAGCACCAGAGGGATAAATAAATATTTCATCATAGAACAAAGCTATACGAAAATATGATTCGGTTTAATGAACTGTTCTTTAAAAATATTTTACCAATATCTCATAAAATGGTAAATTTGGGTATAAGATATGAGTATGGCGCAGACAATAGACAAACAATTGCAGGTTGCAATAGATAAGCTGAACAATAAGCAGAAAAAAGCGGTTCTTGGCATCGCAAAAGCTTTTGTGGACGAAGAAGAGCAGGAATATGATCATTGGAAAGATGAAAGCTTTGTAGCAGAAATGAATCAGCAATACAATGATTATAAAAACGGCAAGCTGGAATTGGTTTCTCTTGATGATGCGGAGAAAAATGCAAGGGAGGCAGTTCGAAAACTAAAGTCAAAAAAAAATAACTAATGGCAGCCCTGTTTTCTTATAGTTTATCTCTTTATGCTGAAAAGCAATACCGGGAATCATTTATCTGGTATGAAGAACAAAAAGATGGGCTAGGTGAAAGATTTGCTAATCAGTAAGGAAAAAGCTTCAATATATTTTAGCGAACCCTGAATTGTACAGTAAAAAGAAAGGGCGTTTTCACGAAACTCATTTAGGCAAACCTTTCCCCTTTATAATTGTTTATTTAATCTACAAAAAACAGAAAAAAATTGTTGTTACTTCTATATTCCATACCAGTCGCAATCCCAGAAAGAAATACCGCAGAAAATAATCTGATTTAAAGCCAAATAGCAGATTAGTAAATAAAGAACCACTACTCCACCTTTGTTATCTTCAGCATATTGGTAGGCAAATGTTCCTGCACAGGAGTGCTGCCTGTATTAACTACTACATCCCCTGATTTTACAAGCCCTTTTTCTTTCAGGAAATTTATCTGGTCTGCAATAGTGTTATCCATGCTGTCTTCTTTATTATAGAAAAATGCCTGAACGCCCCAGCTAAGGCTTAACTGGTTCACAAGTGTTTGCGTTTTTGTAAATACATACAGTGGCGAATGGGGGCGGTAACTGGATAACATAAAACCGGTATAGCCCGATTGTGTCATTCCAATGAGCGCATTGGCCTGAACATCTTTGGCTATTTCACAGGCGTTGTAACAGAGGGCGTCGCTGAGAAATTTTGGGGAATGCGGTTGCGGTGTCAGGTTGCGGTTATAAACCGTTTTTTCTTTCTCGACTTCTTTAATGATACTCACCATGGTGCGGATGACAAGCGCAGGATATTGCCCCATCGCTGTTTCTCCACTAAGCATCAAAGCATCGGCACCTTCCAGTACGGCATTGGCCACGTCAGTTATTTCACTGCGGTTCGGACGTGTGCGGTCTATCATGCTTTCCATCATTTGCGTGGCAATGATCACAGGTTTTGCACGGTGGATACACTTGCTGACAATGCTTTTTTGTATCATGGGCACCTGTTCCAAAGGCAGCTCTACACCAAGGTCGCCGCGGGCAACCATTACCGCATCCGATGCGAGAATGATGTCACGCAACTGTTCCAAAGCTTCCGGCTTTTCTATTTTTGAAATGATCTTGGCATTGCTGTTCTTACTTTTCAGTATTTCACGTAAGCCTGTTACGTCCTCTGGCCTACGAACAAATGAAAGCGCGATCCAATCTATATCCTGGCTGATAATAAAATCCAGGTCGTTCAGATCTTTTTTAGATAAAGAAGGTAATGATATACGTGTATCGGGTAGGTTTACCCCTTTTTTTGACGATAGAATGCCCGGTGAAATCACCTCTACCTTTACTCTGTTATCGCTTCCTATTTCCTTTACCAGCACTTCTATTTTACCATCATCCAGCAATATTTTTTCACCAATCCTAACATCTTTATGAAAGTCGGGATAAGACATATAAATGTGTTCCAGCGTACCGATACATTTTTCATTGGTAAAATAAAACTCATCTCCTATTTTCAGATCAAGCGCATTATTCAATATCTCTCCAACACGAAGTTTTGGCCCTTGCAGGTCGGCAAGAATAGCAACATTGAAAGGAAAAGTAAGGTTGATGGCCTTTATATGCTGTATCACCTGGAGATGCTGCTCCTGGGTTCCATGAGAAAAATTAAGACGGAATACATTTACCCCTTCTTCTACAAGGGTCAGCAACTTTTCATAAGTATTGCAGGCAGGACCTACGGTGGCTATTATTTTGGTTTTATGCAGCATGTTGCTTTTCTTTTATGGACATCGCAAATTTCGGCACTTTTATCTGAAAATACAGATAAGCTATGACAGTTGATAAAAGAAAATAACTGTGCCACTATTTATTGTTTACCTGTATTACCGCAAGCCCAAAATGAGAAATGCGAAGGTAAAGACAGGTAAGCGGTAAAATAATGAGTGTGGTCATCTTATAGGTTTCTTGTCTTAATAATAGAAAAGACATGCATGAACACAGCCAGTGGCATAAAAAAACCTGCGAGGAAAGTAAAGGGAAATATACCAAATCCCTTATTCAGAATACTTTCTTTTTCATTCCGGAACGTATTGAAATAAGCATGACTAATGAGGATAAAGACGACGACTAATAAAGTAAGGAGGCCTGTAATGTTCCATGCAAGAATAATTCCTTTGTGTTCCTTCCGTTTGTTAAGCTTATAGAATGCAAGCAGCGGGGCTGTAATGCCTATGATAATATCAAAATTATAGCCTTCAAATGTTGCAGCCTTTGGTAACAGGCCTTCGGTAAAAGACCAAAACAGCAATAGCTCCACAATTATTCTGAAACTCTGAAAATATACCGGTAAAGCTGCCGGAGTGGCATCTATTATTTTTTTAAATTTTGAGTTTGTGAAGAAGTAAATAAAAAATAAAAAAGCAGGGATAATCAGGAACAGCGGGATTCGTGGCGGCATAGATGCATTGGAAAAAACTCCTTCAAGCGAGAGAATGCTTATATATGCAAGCCACACAACCAATAATACCGTGAATTTTATTTTGAACCTTTTTTGTTCGCTCACGCGTGTAAATACTCTGCCTGCAATAAATGAAACACATGCAAATAATACAAGTGCAAGTGTTATTGTCAGTAAAATAAAACCTGCCTTAAGCATAACCTTTAGCTTTAATAAAAAACCGGTTTATACAAGTTCTTTCAGCTTTTCTATTACTACATCCACTTCTTTTTTTGTATTATGCCTGGAGAAAGAAAAACGGATAGGGACCAGGTTTGCGGCTTGTCCGTTGTAAATAGCTTTTATGACATGGCTAACTGAATTAGCACCGCTGGTACATGCACTGCCGCCGCTCACACAAATGCCTGCCATGTCAAGGTTAAACAACAGCATATCTGATTTCTCTGTCATTGGGAAAGATACGTTCAGTACCGTATAAAGGCTGCTGCCCATAGCATCTCCATTGAATAAAATATCCGGGAAAGTTTGCTGTAATTGTTCCGCCATGTATGTTTTCAGCCCCTTAATATATGCGCTGTCCTGCTCATGGCGCAGGGTGGCAATTTCCAGCGCTTTTGCAAATCCAACAATGCCATAAAGGTTTTCGGTTCCTGCACGCATATTGCGCTCCTGCGCCCCGCCATTTATGTAGGGTTTGATGCGTATATTTTCATTCACATACAATATACCTACTCCTTTGGGACCGTTGAATTTATGCGCCGCCCCATTAATGAAATGCACAGGCAGTTTTTTAAGGTCAAAAGGATAATGGCCCACCGTCTGCACGGTATCGCTGTGGAAGAGTGCATCATATTTGTTACAAAGTTCACCAACCGCTTTGATCTTAAGCAGATTGCCAATTTCATTATTGGCATGCATCAAAGTAACCAATGAACGTACCTTGCTTTCTTTGAGCAATTCTTCCAGGTGCGTCAGGTCTATGTGCCCAAGTTTGGTGAGGTTCACAAAACTCAGGGAAACCTGCGCAGAATGCGCCAGATGATCAACGGTATGCAGGGTAGCATGATGCTCAATACGGGATGTGATAATGTGCTTACATCCAAGGTCGCGGATGGCTGCGGTAATAGCAGTATTAGTACTCTCTGTGCCACCGGATGTAAAGAATATTTCGCCAGGATTCGCATTGAGTATGCGCGCTACCGTTTTTCGTGCACTCTCAATGGCCATCTTGGTTTCCCGGCCATAAGAATAAATTGAAGATGGATTGCCGAACTTTTCGGTGAGAAAAGGCATCATGGCATCCAGCACAACGGGATCAAGTGCAGTGGTGGCTGCATTGTCGAAGTAAATACGGCTCATTATTGAATAATTGTAAAGGCATGGCAAATTTAAACTTTATCAGGCAAATATTTCAGAAAAATTAATCATAAATATCTTTTCTATCACCTATAGCTATAACATTTACTGTAAGTATATTATCAGAAATATCATAAATGATCCTGAAATTTCCTTTACGGATTCTATATCCAGACCGGCCCTTCAACTTTTCATAACCATGTAAACGAGGATTTGCTGCTAAATTATGTATGGTTTCAATAATTGGGGATGCAATATAATCGTCAAGTTTATCTAATTGTTTTTGCGCAGTCTTTGATAAAATCACGAGATAATCAGGCATGCTTGTTCTTTTTGCGTTTCTCTAAGTATTCTTCAAACGGAATACCTTTTTCGTTTTTAGCTTTTACTTCATCATACAAACGAATATCTTCCAACTCTTCCAATTCATCAAGAATTCGCTGATATTCATTTAGCGGCATTACAACAGAAAGTTTTTTTCCTGTATTATCGGTAATGTATTGTGGAACTGAAAGTTTCATTTTTGAATCAAATTTGGTCAAACAAAGTTACGATATAGGATGAACATTACGCTTCAACTATTGTAAAATGGCCAATCCTATTGCCGCAAGACGCAAAAAGAATAATTATTAAAAGCATTATCCTTTATTGTTTGCCTGAGCCCCTGCACCATCAATACCTTCATTACTGCCAATGCCAGTATGGCTTTTATGATACAGCTTTCTCTTAATGAGCTTAACAAGATATTCAACGGAAACGAGGAGCATTAAAACAGCAAGAACGGGTAAAAGCAACGGAGTCCAGTTAGCGCCGGGAGCCCCGCCCAATATAATTGTAGCCATAGTTATCATGATTTTGAACGTTATGAACTATTAATCAGGATTCATGCTCTATGTTTTGGCCATTCGCATCTTCAATGGAGTGAACTGAATGTTCTACATGATCCATTCGTTTTCTTTTAATAAACTGAATGATTGTTTCTCCGAATTTCAGAATAAGCAAAATACCAACGAGCGGAAGTATCAAAGGCAGCCAGTTTGTACTGCCACCTACTCCGGATAAAATAATCGTGATCATAATTGCAGTTTTAGTTAATGTAATTTACGAAGTATTTTTAGAATACTAAATTTTTTAACATTAAATAACGTGATTTCTGAGGAATTTATATCGATGTTGGATCTGCGAAAAGAAAGTGTTTTTCTAATTATTTATAACTAATCGTCCAGTCTTCCAGAGTAATGTCACTGATTCGTTGAAAATGGTTAGTATTATTTGTTACCATTATGAGGTTATTACTAACGGCAGTCACTCCAATTAAAAGGTCAAAATCATCTATACGTATTCCCGATTTTCGTAGCCTTGCTTTTTCTATTGCGTATAAATCAAGTGAATGAAAAATGGGAACAATTTTTATGCCGGTAAGAAAATTATCAAGCGTTTTTTGATTCTTAATTTTCTTATCACTATTCTCTACACCAAATTTTAATTCAGCCAATGTAATTTCCGAAATAAACCAGTTTTCAGGATCAATCTTATCAAATTGCTTGTCAAGTTCATACATTCCTTTCATGTAGAAAATGCAGATATTGGTATCAATAAGATACTTTCTCAAAGCGGTTCAATTTGCCGGTTAAATGTTCTGCTATCCCTGATTTCTTTAATTATTTCATCGGCACTTTTTGAGGATTCAAATGCTCCAAATGATTTTTTAAAAGATTTTTTTTTGTCTGTAATCTCTGTTTTCATTGACATGGTAAGCTTTGAGATAAGGTCAAGCTTATTGCTTGGGCTTAAATTCTCCAATAAGCGTAAATAGCCTTCAATAAGTGTATTATTTATATCTGCTGCTTTCATATTGCAAAGGTATGATATTTTGTTTTATTGTTGCATGAAACTACATTTCAACGTTTTCTGATTTGTTTTATTTCATCAGCTAATTCTAATAGTTTCTTCCATTTTGGCGAGGTCCTAATGGCTTCCAGGCTCCACTCATTATTAGCCCGCAAAGCAAATGTCATATCTCTTAGTAAAGAACTTTTTTCCATTTCCTCCTTGTTTATCAGACCTGCTTTAAAAAGGCGTTCTAAACTGTCAATATAAAGAAAGGAAGTTGCATCAACATCAAATTCTTCAAAAATATTATATCCTATTATTTCATCATCTTCTGTTAGTAAATATGTACCGCATTTTTCAAGGGTATCAATGTACAATTCATAGAGTTCTTCATCTGAGATTTCTTTTGGCAAATTTGATTTTATATTGAACTATCAATGAAAAAAATCACGGTTAAACAACATGTAATTCTAATTCCCATTATCGTTAAATCCCTAAAAAGGCACATCCTCATCCGGTGGAAGATTCTTTTTAAATGGCTTACCGGGGCTCATATCGTCATCATCCCAATTGGTATCATTCATTTTTGAAGAACGTGTCTGGAAGCCGCCGGGAATGAACATTTTAGATCCGCCAAATTCACTCGGGTCACGGCGTATGCCTGCCTGCGGATTGTCTTTGGAAGGAGCTCCACCGCTAAAATTACCACCACTGCCGCCACCTGAATCAAAGCGGTTGTCTTCCATATCCACAAACTTCTGGTACTCTTTTATGAAGCGCACTTTTTCCATTCCGGTGCTGCCGTTTCTGTGTTTGGCTATGTGTATATGCGTCTCTCCTTCAATAGTTTCACCCATTGCATCATTGGTAATGCCATGATATTCCGGGCGGTATAAGAACATAACGAGATCGGCATCCTGCTCTATAGCTCCCGATTCGCGAAGGTCACTCAATTGGGGTATTTTAGATTCTTTTCTTGTTTCCACCGAACGGTTTAACTGGGATAGTGCTATTATCGGCACTTCCAGTTCTTTTGCCAGCGCCTTCAGATCGCGTGATATTTTACTGATCTCCTGCTCGCGGTTGCCGCCCTTTTCCACGCTTGCCTGCATGAGCTGCAGATAATCAATGATGATGAGTTGAATATCATGTTTCTGCTTCAGCCTGCGGGCTTTTGCTCGAAGTTCAAAGATGTTCAGCGCTGCCTGGTCGTCAATAAATATTTTGGCCTGCGCCAGTTTCGTCATTCGCTGAGACATTTGTATGAACTCATGTTCAGCCATTTTTCCGCGAGTAATGGCTTCCATGTGAACTTCACTCACCGCGCTTAGCATTCTTTTTACAATTTGCCCTGCCCCCATTTCCAATGAGAAAACAGCTACCGGGAACTGCTTGGCCGCATTCATGGAGGCATTCATCGCCAGGTTAAGCGCGAAAGCTGTTTTACCCACAGACGGACGGGCCGCAAGGATGATAAGATCGGTTTTTTGCCAGCCTGCGGTTAGCCGGTCGAGGCCGGTAAAGCCTGACGGAACTCCGGTTATGTCATCGGTTTTGTTCCTGTTCTCATCAATTTCATTCATGGTTTTGACCAACACATCCTGCAGGCTTTTAAAGTTTTTGCGCAGGTGCTTGTCGGTTATCTCATAAAGGCTTGATTCCGCTTTATCAAGGAGGTCAAATACATCCGTGCTGTCTTCGTAAGCATCGCCTATTACCGCCCCGCTTATGCGAATCAGTTCGCGCTGGATGAATTTTTCCATCACTATACGGGCGTGGGCTTCTACGTGAGCGCTTGATAATACGCTCATCGTCAGGCGGGTGAGGTAGTATGCGCCGCCAATGATCTCTAATTCGTTGGTTTTTCTGAGTTCTTCCGTTATTGTCAGCAAGTCAACCGGGGTGCCTTTGTCAAAAAGACGCCGCATAGCAGAATAAATTTTCTGGTGGGCATCCAGGTAAAAACATTCTTCGCTCTGTATGATCTCTAAAACCTGGGCGAAAGTATCTTTTTCCAACATGGAGGCGCCAAGTACGGCTTCCTCCAATTCAGGCGCCTGCGGAGGCACTTTACCATATACGAGTGTGGTTAGGTCGGGTTTACGGCTTCTTGCACTTACAAAATCTTTTTTAATGTTAATTGCCATTATTTATCAACCTATTATATAATAATATAAAATAATAAAATCATGTATCTTTTAACCGTTATCATAGGCATCTGCCTAATTTTAATTTTATTTCTTCTCTCAGATAAAAAGCACCTTAAAGGTCTTAAAGAAGTTTTTGCCAAGAAAATCCCAACCCCCATTACTCCAATTCTTACAGCTGAACAGGTGTGTATAATTAAAAGTGAGATTAAACACGTAGAGGATAAGTTAAATAAAGAATATACAATTACATCAGAACAACATAGAAAGGAAGTTAATGATGCGAACTCCATTTGTCCCAAATGCAAAAGCACCAAAGTAAATGATAGAATAAAAAGAATCCAAGGTGAAATAAATGGCTTGTCAAGTGGGAGTTTTAGTGGGGGGCTATTTGGTGGAAGCGGGTTTAGCTCAGGAAGTATTCACGGAGAAATGGACACTAATGAAGTAAATGTATGTAATGAATGCAATCATGAATGGAAAAAAGTAAAACTTTCAAACAACATCGGCATTTCTTATTCTTTAGAAAACAGGATACAAGTTCTAGTTTGGTATTGCAGAAGTATAATAGAATATAATAATTGCACATTTGACCCCCTTGATGCTGCTGAAAAATTCTCTTCACTTGAAGAGAAAAAAGCTGCAGCCCAAAAAAGTATAGCTATGTGTTATGGCAAAAAACAATCAGAAGTGTTTAATGGTGTATTCATTGAAACCATTCAAGAAATAGCAAATCAAGTTTACATAGGAGACTATCACAGATGGGAAATGGGAAGATTTAAAACCAATTGTACTCCTGAAATCCTTGAGCAAATCGGATATAAACATTTATAAAATGGAAAGGTTAGGCAAACCGTTTTACTTTCCTACTTCTGGAAATATATTTATCGATGAAGATGTCATCCTTTATAGTTTTGGAAAGATAACCTACTCTCAATTTAATAATGCAGATAATTTAACACCGTCAATTCGTTGTGAACATTTAACTGTTGATGTATATTTAAATATATCTCTAGCACTAGAAAATAAATGGAAAATAAATTAGGAAACAGCTATTTAACAGAAATACCATTCCAAATAGCTTCTAAATTTGGTCTTTGGGATACAAAAAACGAAGGGGGAATATACCAAAAAATAGATGGTTGCATTTATTATCCTCTGCGTGTATGGGTTAATGAAAAAACAAACGTGGCTGTTAAAGCTCATACATTTGATGTTTATGCTAGCATCCGCCATTGGGAACTTTTATTCTGGTTTTTCCCCTTTTTCTGAATTTTTCGTATAACAAAACATTAACAACTTAAATCTTAATTTATGCAAAACTGGGAAAAAGAACAGGAAGAAAAAATTGAAAAGCTTATGAGCGATTTCGCTGACATTGCAAATAGTTATTCTAATAAGAATTCCACATTTTGTAAAGAGTTTACCATGCATCATAGAACTTTGCAGCAATCAATGTTTGGAACCATTCTACAGATAGTTGCATTCGTAGCCACTGATGACTATCGCACCGATGGTAGAAACCAACAATCTAAAGAAATTGCGAAGATGCTCATCGCAGGTTATGCTGAAGAACTAAAAAAATATTATATAGTTGACGGCGCTAGCGAGTCTAGGGCTGAAAGTTATAAACAAACATTCTTGGCCAACCCCAAAGATTTTTTAAGCACGCCGTTAATTTAATTTTTTATCAATCAAAAACAACAACAATGGAAACAGCAACAGCAACAAGAGTCCGCGCAAAGCGCAAATCAGAAACATTCATGATTCCTGTGAACCAAATTGACAGTGACGAGTCAAGAAATAGTAGAACCATTTATGGTGATATCGAGGGGCTTGCAGAAAGCCTTCTTAATTCGGGTCAGCAGCGTCCAGTACGCGTTAAAAAAGTTTCAGGTGAAGAAAGATACATCCTGAAGGACGGCTTTCGTAGAATGCGTGCAATTCGTTTTCTTGTTGAAAGAGGAGAAGATTTCCCCTTCGTTGAAGTATCCATGGTACCCAAAGGTTATAATGATGACGATGCGCTCCTGGAGCAGATTATTGGAAACGACGGCCTTCCACTGTCACAGCTCGAAGAAGGGAATGTTTTCAAACAACTTATAAACAGAGGTTACAGTGAAACTGATATCTCAAGAAAAATCGGGAAGCCTATTTCACACATCCGTGCATGCTTAGCCGTCGCTTGCCTGCCAAAGGAAATTCAGAACCAGGTGGCTGAGGGGGTCCTCTCGGGAAATACCGCTGTAGAAATCTTTAAGAGCGTAAATGAAATCGAAGCTGACGCCATCAGGGTCATCAAAGAAACTGTGGCCAAGAAGAAAGAAGAAACTGGAGCTCAGGTTGTAAAGATTCGCCCTAAGGATGTTTCAACCATCAAATCAAAATCCCCTATAAAGAAAATGCAGGAGTTATCTGCAGCTCTCGACAGTGAAGGAATAATCAATGAAAAGGTTGACCTGCTCAAGAAACTCATCAGTAGACTTCGCGCGGATGTGAACCTCAATGGGCTGATGGAAATATTCAAATAGGATGGATAAAGCAGGGAAAAGCTTTCTATTGTCTAGAAACATAGAAGAAATTTGGTTGAATATTATTATTAGTTTGGACCGAGTTAGCAAGATAAAATATAGTAGAGGAAAGTTTAAGGGGTGGGATAGAACAAGGAACAATGTTTTTAATGGAAATGCCCAATTCGCAATAAGAAATTCATTAAGGAGATTATGGAAAAGCTAGGCTCTCATTTTTGTTTTGACTCTGTAATTTTAGACACAATATGGTTTAAACAGCGACACGAACTTTTCTTTAGAAACGGCAGATATGGTATGGGAAAATTTTCTGGTTGGTGCAAACATGGGAATAAATTTATTGGTAACCTCCATTTCATTATTCAACAATATCTTGAAAAAGAAACAAATGAATAAATTAGGGACACAATTCATATCACTTGCAAGTGGAATTCCGTGTGATGGACTTACATGCACCACAAGGTTGGATGCAACAACTCCCCTCATCTCAAAACTTATCAATGATAGTATAGTTGATAAAGTTGCACTCGGAACTTGCGGCAGCATTTTA
>CAISOH010000171.1 GCA_903887005.1 uncultured Bacteroidota bacterium
AGTAAGATAATGAGGGCAAAGCTGGAAGAAGAGATGGTTTTAAGTGACTGAAAATTAACCCATTACAATACATGTCATTGGCAGCCCCGTCGAACCATGACACGCTGAATTTTGAACATAGGCTTTACAAAGTTCTGAATTCAATAATTTATCCCTTGCATGATATAAGAAAAAAATCCCGAAGGGATGATATTATTATAGAAAAACATTTGCATTATAGCTTAACCCCGAGGGGGGTGACATAATTTTGTTATAATTGACTAGGGATAAATTAGTAACTTTTGTAGATATAGTTAAATAGGTAATTTGTCATGGTGAGCCGCGCCGAACCATGACATGCTGAATTTTGAACATAGGCTTGTACAAAGTTCTGAACCTACTAATTTATCAATTGTAAAGTATAATTAAGTGAAGATGACCACAAACATTAATCACTCACGGTACGATATTATTATAGCAATTAATTAGTTATGGAAAGATGAGATGGAGGTTAAATAGTTAATTATAAATACCACAAAGTGAAAATATTATTTGCAATACAAGGTACCGGTAATGGCCACCTGAGCCGCGCAAGGGATGTATATCCGGAACTGGCAAAATATGGCGAAGTAGATGTGCTGATCAGTGGCATACAGGCAGATGTGGATTTCCCTTTCCCTGTAAAATACAAATTGTATGGCATGAGCTTTATCTTCGGGAAGAGCGGCGGGGTGGATATCTGGGAAACGGTTAAGCAATCAAAGTTGTTCCGGCTGATTAAAGACATCCGTCAATTACCAGTTGAAAAATACGACCTTGTTATTAATGATTTCGAAGCAGTATCGGCCTGGGCGTGCAAACGCAAAAAACTTCCCTGTATATCCCTGAGCCACCAATGCGCTGTGCTGCATAAAAATGCTCCAAAACCAGAATCAGGAGACCCTATGGGTAAATTTGTACTACAGCATTACGCGCCAGTGACTGCAGCTTATGGCTTTCATTTCAAGGCGTTTGCAGAAAACATTTTTACCCCTGTCATCCGCAAGGAGATACGCAGGCTTACACCAACGGACAATGGCCATTATACGGTTTACCTGCCCGCTTATGATGACGCAACAATAGTGAAACATTTGTCCCAATTTCCTAACGCGCGATGGGAAGTATTTTCCAAGCACAATAAAGAACCGTTTATAACAGGCAATGTATCTGTAAAGAAGATAGATAACCGTGCGTTTATAGAAAGTATGGCTGCCAGTACCGGTGTATTGTGCGGTGCGGGTTTTGAAGGGCCTGCTGAGGCCATGTATCTCGGCAAAAAGGTATTGGTGACCCCTATGCATGGACAATATGAGCAGCAATGCAATGCTGCCGGGGCTGCGGCCATGGGCGCCACTGTAATAAAAAACCTTAATGAAAAAGAGTACGGCGTCATTCGCCGGTGGCTGGCAGAAGGCGAACCCATAAAAGTGAATTATCCCGACATTACTTCCGATATTATTGCAAAAATCATGGAGCAACATGCACCATCAAATAAACAAAAAACTCAGAAACCAGTTGAAGTATGCCTATAGCCAGGGCTATCATTTATTACTGGTACTTACAGACGTATTGACGGCTATTTATCTATAGGAATTTGTCATTTTTCTAAATCCGAAGGGTTGATATTATTCTACAGTTGTTTTGCATTCACAACCTGGTATCTTGGACTTATACTGCATCTCAAAAAATAACACAATCACTAATTCCATTTTTTCGTAATTTTATTTTTTTATAAGAATGACCTATGAAGAGGATATTGTTTTTACTTCTTTGTATTCCCTTGTTTACAGAGGCTCAGATAATAACTACTATAGCAGGGACAGGCAGTACAGGTTATAGTGGTGATGGTGGTCCCGCAATAGCAGCAAAGTTAAGTTGGATATCAAGTGTATTTGTAGATAATTTAGGTAATGTATATATTGCTGACCAAAACAATAATTGTGTCCGTAAAATTTATGCTTCAGGTATCATTACAACAATTGCAGGGACAGTCACTGCTGGATACAGTGGTGATGGTGGTCCCGCAACAGCAGCAAAATTAAAATATACACAAAATGTCACTTTAGATAATTCGGGTAATGTATATATCGCTGATCAACGTAACAACCGTGTCCGTAAAGTAGATTTATCAGGAATTATTACAACTATTGCGGGGACAGGCATAGCTGGATACAGCGGCGATGGCGGACCTGCTACTGTCGCAAAACTAAATTGGCCGGTTGGCGTTGCTGTTGATAAATCAGGGAATATATACGTTGCCGAATATTATAATGCCTGTGTAAGGAAAATTAATCCTGGTGGTATCATTACAACAATTGCCGGAACAGGTATTGCCGGTTATAGCGGTGATGGGGGAATGGCTACGTTAGCTCAATTAAGAAATCCGGAAACTATTACAGTAGATAATTCCGGCAATATATACATAGCAGATTGCAACAATTTCCGCATACGTAAAGTAAATTCGTCCGGAGTAATAACTACTATTGTTGGGACAGGGGTTGCCGGATTTAATGGCGACGGTGGTCCTGCCACTGCAGCACGGATAGGTAATTCAGCAGTTGGGATCAATCAATGGGGCAACGCAGTTATGGGCAATTCCGGAAACATATATATTGCTGATTACGGCAATAACTGTATAAGAATGATAAATACTCTGGGGATTATTACAACTATAGCCGGTAATGGCACCGCAACTTATAGCGGGGATGCTGGACCGGCATCTGCGGCAGGATTAGGCTACGCATGTTTTGTAAGTGTGGATCAGTGCGAAAATCTATATATATGCGAATCGCAAGAGAATGTAGTTAGAAAAGTTAGTATGCCAATAACTGGGGTAATGCCCGCATGCCCCGGTCAATCATTTATTTTAAGCGATGCCACGTCAGGCGGTAGCTGGAGCAGTAGCGATACTTTAATAGCGACTATTTCCAGTACAGGTAAGGTCAGTGCTGTTACTTTTGGTACGGCAACAATAACTTATATGACAGCATCTTGCGGTTCTTTTGCTACTACCGTTACTATTGATTCTGGCTCATACATTATTTCCGGCAGTATAACTATTTGTGCCGGTAGCATGATAACCTTAAGTAGTGCAATTGCAGGTGGTACTTGGAGTAGTAGTAATACAGCAATCGCAACAGTTACTTCCGGTGGTGACGTTACAGGCATAACAGTTGGTACTGCAGTTATCACTTATTTAACCAGTGCATGCACTGCATATACAACCAATGTAATTATTACTCCTTCTCCCGAAGCAGGAATCATAATAGGTACATCGTCTGTTTGCGCCGGCACTACAATCACACTATCAGATACCGCATCCGGCGGCGTATGGCGCAGCAGTAATACCAGTTTGGCAACAGTTTCAGGCGGAGTAGTCACAGGCGTAACACCAGGCATTGTAACAATTAGTTATTCAGTCACCAACGCCTGCGGTAATTCTCTGGCAACATATACCATCACCATAAATCCCTTACCCGATGCGGGAACAATAATACCTAACTTTAAGAATGCCTTTTGTATTGGCCAAACAATAACTGTCTCCGAAACAATCACAGGTGGAATTTGGAGTATGAGTAACGGGAAAGCAACTATTAGCGGAACCACATTAACCGCAGTCACCGCAGGTGCAGATACGATCTTATATTCAGTTTCTAATTCCTGCGGCACCAATACTGCTGCTTTTCCTGTCACCGTAGTTCCGCTGCAGCCGCCTATCCTTGGCAATTTGGCGGTTTGCGTTGGAGACACAACTATCCTGAGTGATTCTTTATTTGGAGGTATGTGGTATGGTAGTAGTTCAGGAATCGGGATAGTCTATTTACAACCAGTAATCCCTGACTTAGGTTTGATTGCGGGCATATCTCCGGGCACAGCCATTATAACATACACAATGGATTTAGGCTGTACAACCTACACCACAGTAACCGTTCTGCCGCTACCCGATGCCGGAACCATAAGCGGCGCATCAACAGTGTGCGAAGGCGCAATGTTCAATCTATCAGAAACGGTACTTAATGGCAGATGGAAAAGCGGCAATAGTAACATCGCAAAAATAGACAGTATCACTGGCGCAATAAATGCCCTGAACACAGGCGCCGCTATTATCACCTATACAACAACAAATAACGCCAATAACTGTATCAATTCAGCCACCTTCCCAATAACAGTTACGGATTCTTTGCTGGTTACCGCCAATATTACCAATGACGCCTGCAAAGAAGGTCTCGGCAGCATCGGTATTGATGTAAAAGGTGGTACAGATCCAATACATTATCTGTGGTCGAATAATGCAGCGGGCAATAACATCACAGGCCTGTCAGCTGGCACCTATACCCTGGTGGTTACCGACATAAATAATTGCATAAAAACCAGCGCATATACTGTCGAAGACATCTGTATGAATATCACGATCCATGATGTAATAACACCAAATGGTGATGGAATCAATGATGTATGGATAATAGAAGGAATTCAAAATTATCCTGAAAATACCGTGCAGGTTTTTGATAAATGGGGCACTATGCTGTATGAAAAGAACAGCTACAATAATGATTGGTCAGGCAAAGGCAGCAATGGAGAACTGCTCCCCGATGGCACCTACTTTTATCTTATAAAACTAAATGCGCACAACACCACCGGCGGAAAAAATATATTTACCGGATCCATATTGATTAAAAGGTAAAACTAAAGGATGGTCTGCTGCGCAAGGCCTTTTGTATATTTTGAACTAATAATGATATTTGTTGAGGTCTTGGGTGTCCCACACCTTTTCGGTGTGGAACACCTGTGCTAAATATAGTTACTATACCCACTGGCCACTGGTCGCAAGCGGCCGCTTCGTTCTTTAATGTGGAAGCGTCCGCTTCCGAAAAATTCGGGTTATTCCTCCTCTTTTAATAAAAACTTTATACATTTCTATTTGTTTTTCGTATTATTTTCTATTTTTCCAGACTGCAGTGGCCTGAAAGAAAGATGAAAATAAAATTTTGATGGTGGAAAATATTAAAGCTAAGAAAGCAATAATAAAAGAGTGGGCAAAAATAAACCTGGTTGGCAATAGCTATTTATCGCCTGTAGGTATGATACATATTACAATGGCAGGAATTAAGGAAACACTAAATCAGCCTCATAAATTAAAGCATGAAAAAGATGGAGCAATTTATAAATTACCGTCACTTTTAAAAAACTCAAAATATGCCGGAAGCGCTGCTGACATTAAGGGGAATGTTAAAGAATACCATTATCTGGAAATAATTATTGCTAAAAGTAAAAGCTATATTGTCATAAAAGAAACATGGGAATACAAGAAACACTTCTATTCCATCGTTGACAAACTTAAAGAAAAATAAAAATGGTTAAACGCCCTCGCCGAAGGATTTGCAATCCAACGCAGTATCGCCTAACCATTTTCAATGTAAATTTACTGCTATTTTCCAAAATCACCAAATATTACTTTCTAACACCATTAGTCGCGGCAGGCTGTCCGCTCGTCCAAGTCAGTTTTAAAAAATAAAAAAGCACCCCACTGGTCGCAAGCGTCCGCTTCCGAAAAAAGAACACACGCCCTGAAAATACACCCCTGGAAAAGTTACCACTGCCACATCCATGCCCGACTCCCCGCCACCTCAATAGCTTTCCCCAACAAAACAACGTATAGTTATCTTTTGCGATGCTGAGCAAGCATTTTTGTTCGCATTAGCATTTTAAAAATAAAAAATAAAAAAAGGGGAGAAAAAGCGCTCATTCGACCTCATCTCTCCAAGCCTGCCCTAAGCGTCAGCCGAAGTGGAGAGACCGAGAGAGGTCTCTCGACCTGGACAGATAGTACCTTCAAAACAATCCAGAAACCGCTATCAGCCATACAAAATTTCTTTAATCCAAAAATTCCAACACAAAAAACACCTCATTTTCGGATTTGAACCCAGGCGAAGCAGTATTTAACATATACTACATTATAAATCAATAAATTGTCACCAAAAAAAGATCTATGATATACACATAGCTGTATATCATAGCGCGAAAAGCGTATTATCATAAAACTTCTTTTTGCCAGTTTCAAAAACCTGTCCGACCTTTGTTACCCGCAATAGCCTTTTTCTTTCAATTGCCATAGTTTTCATGAAGGCATGTCGGCGAAGGCGGGTGCGTCAAAAAAGTAAAATAACTATGAAACAATCCAAATTCTATAATAACCCGGGTTCGATGATAAATATCAGTTATTAGCCAGGCCATTTCTATATTTTGATGGTTATTATGATACTTGTTGAGGTCTTGGGGGTGTCCCACACCTTTTCGGTGTGGAACACCTACACTAAATATAGTTAACTTATTGATTTCCAAATAAATAATCATCGAATTCACGTTATAATTAGTCACAAAGCATACTAATTCCGGAAATTGAAACCCATCCTGGGTTTATCGAAGGGGAGCCATTATGCTATTGAGCATTTAGACCAACATTCCTCATAATTTAGGTAAATGAAAAATCGTCATAAAGAAATGTCAAAGTTCTTTTTTAGAAAAATTTGAATCTGCGCAATCCCAGAATCCGTTTTATCCGCGATTCAGACAAACCGGAAAAATTTCAAAACCAGAAATTTCAAACAAAAAAGCCCCGGATCGCCTACTGGTAAAGGCAAACAAGCATTTCCGCTACCTTTCCAAAACCGGAAAAAACCGGAAAAAACCGGAAAAATAATTTCTGTAGCATAACCTTTCCTTACCTCAGCAATTACAAATCTCCTGGCCCATACTTGCCACTTGCCAGCATGATACGGAACAGGACAAATTAATGGAAAAAGCTAAATAACGCGAGTTCGACGGTTTTTGCTGTGATCTCGAGATGTTTAAAGAATTTTCTATATATGAAAATCCCGAAGGGATGATATTATTATAGAAAATATAACATAAAATGAGTAAAACCCCGAAAGGGTGATATAAAATAAGTGCTCAAAAGAAAACATATTACGATACAGGTAATTGATCATCACTAATTAAGCCTCCGGACTCACATTAAATAGGACTAAACTCACTAAAGAAAATAATATGTCTATTCCGGCGATGTTGACCCACTATTCCGGTCATGTTGACCCACCCTTTAGTTGGGCAATAAATGAAAGAACTTAATGATAGGGCTAAAGTACTAATTTTTTGTTCTTCTTGAGTTTCCCTTTAATTCGATTCTGAT
>CAISOH010000172.1 GCA_903887005.1 uncultured Bacteroidota bacterium
AATTGCTTGATTTACAGTAACAAATATAATACAATAAATAAAAATAAATTGTTAAATTTATATTAAATATTACTAACTTTAGTTTTTAGAGGTGCCCTATAATAAATCCATTGTCTTCTGTTTTAACAACTAATGGGCTTATTTGCTCAGTACCATTGCCACCATATCCTTTAATAGAAATAATAGCAGGCTCTGCCACCTGTGAAAAAGCAGAGAGCGTAAAAAAAGAAAAGAGGAGTGTGAAAAGTGTTTTCATTTTAGGAAGTTAACATAAAGCTACGAAGTATATATGGTAATAGATAAGGATTTCTATTTTCCTGTTCTTCAATTGCTCATTCAGGCTGCTAAAATAAATCAACCATTTTCAAGTAAATTTGAAAACTTTTTATGAAGAAGATAATCTTTTTATGCCTATTGGCTGTTTGCAGCTACAGGAGTTATGGGCAAATGCAGAACATTGTGATTGATAGTGTAAAAGGCCCTAATGAACCGAGCATAGCCATAGACCCGAAAAATCCTAACCACATGGTTGCCGGGTCGAATACCTATAACTATTACATTTCCACGGATGGCGGATACCACTGGCATAACGATACATTGGCGTCTTCCCTGGGCGTATTCGGAGACCCGGTTATTGTTGCCGATACTACAGGCGCTTTCTGCTATTTTCACCTCGCAAACAACCCGCTCTTGCACACATGGCCTATGTGGGCAGACCGCATAGTCTGCCAGCGATCAGATGATATCACCTCAACATCAGTCAGCTGGACAGACGGCGGCTATACCGGGCAGGTGGACTCCCCTTCTATTGCCGATAAGCCCGGTGTGGCCATAGACAGGCAGTCCAATACAATTTATGTTACGTGGACAAAATTTGACCAATACGGAACTTCCAATCCTAATGACAGCAGCAGCATCTATTTTTCCAAATCGCAGGACAGGGGCGATACCTGGAGCGCACCGGTGCGTATCAATGAGATTGCGGGAGATTGTACAGACGATGACCCTACTGTAGAAGGCGCTGTACCATGTGTCGGCCCTCATGGCGAAATTTATGTGGGGTGGGCTTCCAACGATGAACTGATGTTCGACAGATCTTATGATGGCGGGATTACCTGGCTTGACCATGATATTCATGTTACCAATGTGCCCGGCGGCTGGAACTATATGGTACCCGGACTCAACAGGTGTAACGGACTGCCCTTTACCGCCTGCGATATCAGCAACAGCCCTTACAATGGCAACATTTACATCAACTGGACTGACCAGAGAAACGGTGCAACGAATACAGACGTATGGATTTGCAAATCCTCGGATAATGGCGACACCTGGGGCCTGCCCATAAAAGTAAACGATGATACCGGAAGCAGGCAGCAGTTTTTTAGTTCCATGGCCGTTGACCCGGCTACCGGTTTTATTTACGTGGTTTTTTACGACCGGCGAAACTATGCCGCCACCAGCAATTTTACGGATGTTTACCTTGCTGTATCCAAAGACGGCGCTGCTACTTTTCAGAATTATAAGATCAGCCAGGCGCCTTTCAACCCGACCAGTAGCAAATTTTTCGGAGATTATACCTTTATCTCCGCGTTTAACAGCGTGGTGCGGCCTATTTGGGGCAGCCTCACGGGATCAGGGTCAGCAGCGCACCAAAAGATTCTGACAGCTATTATTGATTCTACTATTACCGGGGTATCGGTAAAAAATATTAACCCCACTCAAAATAATTTTTTGGTCTATCCCAATCCATTTAAAGAACATACTACCCTATCTTATGAATTGCCATCCGCAGGCAGGGTATCTGTATTTATAACAGATATTGCCGGAAGAAAAATTGCAGACCTCGAAAACGATAAATGGATGCAGGAAGGAACCCATAATATTCCATTAAAAGCAACGGATTACAACCTCACTCCGGGTTTGTACTTTGTAAATTTAAGAAGCGGTGAACAGTCACAAACGCTAAAGCTGGTTGTGAGGAAATAAATCTGTTTAGCTTACCTGTTATTCCCTGATCCCTGTTATAAAAGCTTTATGTACTTTGTGACAACTTTTCTGAACTTTGTGGTCAGGAAAAACACTCTTTATGCTCCGGGAACAATTTGCTAATATTATTTTACTCATCAGGCAATCGCAGGCAAATGCCTTAAAAGCGGTCAATACCGAACTTGTAAATCTTTACTGGCAGGTAGGCGAATATATAAGTAAGCAGGTTGCCGGTGCAGCATGGGGAGAAAAAACTGTAGATGAGCTTGCGGAATACATCTCAAACCGCCATCCTGAAATAAAAGGTTTCAACCGCCGGGGCCTTTACCGCATGAAGCAATTTTATGAAATATATTGCAATTCATCAATTGTGTCACCACTGGTGACACAATTACAATCATCTGAAAATCAACCAGTTAAAATTGTGTCAACACTGTCGACACAATTTAACCTTTCTGATATACGAAATACACTCCTGGCTAAAATAAGCTGGTCACATCATGGGCTTATCATCCAAGAAAAATTGTTAACTGCAAACTGCAAACTGTAAACTCAAAAACATGCCCTGGCTACGCCTCATACGATGGAAAAACCTGCTGATTATATTTCTAACGCAGCTGCTGGCGTGGTGGTGCGTTATTTTGCCGGAATCTCCGGAAATACTCAACACGGTTAATTTTCTTTTTCTTACGGTATCAACCATGCTTATTGCCGCAGCGGGTTATATAATCAATGACTACTTCGACATAAAAATTGATTCCATCAACAAGCCTGATAGAATTGTTCTTGAAAAAGCAATCCCCATGAGGCAGGCTATACTCTCACATTCAATACTGAATATTATAGCTCTTATGCTTGCCGGTTATGTTGCGGCACAGGCGCACCATTATGAATGGCTTTTGGTACAGGTTAGCTGCACATTATTACTCTGGTTTTATTCCACCGATTTTAAGCGGCAGTATATCACGGGGAATATTGCTATTGCCCTACTCACTTCTTTTACCATTATCACACTATTTATTTATGAACCAGCACTGCAACTGGAAGCACAAATGCCGCTCCTTACGGGCAGCCATTCTTCATTACCGGTATGGGTACTGGCGGTTTATGCTTACTTTGCATTCCTGCTTACCTGGATGCGCGAAATTGTAAAAGACATGGAAGATTTCAAAGGTGATGTAGCGGAGGGCTGTGTTACGATGCCCATAAAACGCGGACTTGAATTTTCAACCCGTTTTACACTGGTCCTATCCTTATTGGCTATTATCCCTTTGCTGGTGGCTTCTTTCACTCTTTTCAAACACAATTACACATTGCTGGCAAGCTACCTTGTGGTATTACTGATTTTGCCGCTTATTTTATGGTCTGTTTTCCTAGGTAAAGGTTTTACAGAACAGCATTATGGTAAAGCCAGCCGCGGGCTAAAAATTATCATGCTGCTGGGTATTTGTTCATTGCTTATTTATCACATTCAAATTGTTTACAAATAGTGTCGAATAAAATAATCCTCGCCTCACAGTCTCCCCGCCGCAAGCAACTCATGGAAATGGCGGAACTGGAATTTGAAGTAGTTATCGCAGATGTGGATGAAACAAATCCGCCCGGTATGCCCGGAGAAGAAGTTCCGGAATTCCTTGCCCGTAAAAAGGCGGATGCGGTGCATCACCTCGTTCATGACGCCATTGTGATTGCCGCAGATACTGTAGTGCTGCTTGATCATCATATACTCGGCAAACCCAAAGACACAGCAGACGCAAAAGCCATACTGCAGCAACTCTCCGGCAGGATACATAAAGTGGTAACTGGCGTTTGTATCCGTAGCGGTGAAAAAGAAACCTGTTTTTCCGTTACTACAGAAGTATATTTCCGCACGTTGACAGACGCACAGATAGAGCATTACATCACTCACTACAAGCCTTACGACAAAGCGGGAGCTTATGCCATACAGGAATGGATAGGCGTTACCGGCATAGAAAAAATTAACGGCGACTATTATAATGTAATGGGCCTACCCATAGGAGATGTTATCATTGCGCTGAAAGAGTTTTATACATAATGTATGAAAAGCGATATAATTAAATATAGCTTAGTCTTTCTTTTGTTTTTTAATTTGCTTTTCAGCCTGTATCAATGGCAGGCACATACTTATTGGCTAAAATCATCAATAGACAATATGCATTCTTGTGAAGAAATGTATAAGAATGAGAGTCTTGAAAAATACAAAAATGAAAATGCAAAAAATATTGAACTCTGGCGTGGCAGGAGTGAAATACATGCCGGGTGTAAAACAGAATGGTTAATAAAGTTTTCAGCTGATAGTTTAGTTTTACTTTTAGCGATATTTTGGATGAGAAAACAGAAACAAGCCATCAAAAATTTAAACTAAATTAGTAACATTTTTTTTACTCAATGAGGGGAAGCCCCGGCACCTGTCCCGCATTTTTTTGTTTGCGGGAGGGGTTTGGGGTTTTTATTCATAATTTTGTCACTCAATGGAATATCCCTACAAGATTTCTGCGGTTATCTGCTCTTACAACAGGGCAAGGTTTATTATTGATGCGGTAGATAGTATTTTTAACCAGGATTTCGATAGAAAGCTTTACGAAGTTATTGTTGTGGACAATAACAGCACGGATAATACGGTGGCATTGCTGGAAGAATACAAAACAAAACACCCGGGATATAATTTCAGGTATTATGTTGAACATAACCAGGGGGTTTCTTATACCCGCACCCGCTGCGCCAAAGAAGCAACCGGAGAAATAGTAGCTTACCTGGACGATGATTCTACAGCACAGCCGGGCTGGCTATCATCCATAGCTGAGTTTTTTGACAGCCACCCGGATACATGGTCCACGGGAGGTAAAATATCGCCGGTATTTCTTACCGGTATTCCAGATTGGTATTCCAAATATTTTTTCGGGCTGGTGGGTAATTTCGATCAGGGGCCTAATGTAAAACAGCTTACCGGCGCCCGTTACCCTTGCGGCGCCAACATGGCTTTTCGCAAAAAAGTGTTTGAAGAAATAGGGTACTTTAACGCCGAGCTGGGCAGGAAGGGAAAAGGGCTGCTTGCGACGGAAGAAAAAGAGATCTATATGCGCATTCTGGCGCATCATCATAAGGTCTATTATTTGCCGTATGTGGCAGTTTTGCATAAGGTCGAGTCAAATAAATTTGATAAGGCTTATGTAAGGCGGCACAGCATGGGTATTGGCGGCGGCGAACGGCTTCGCCTGAAAGGAGATACTACAGCGCTTTTTGTAAAACTGTTTGAGTATATCGCAAAATGGGGTTATGCGGTATTATATGGGCTTGGCTTTCTCATTAAAGGGCAATGGAGTAAATTTATTATGCTGGAACGCTTCCGCTGGTGGGTGATCATGGGGTTTTTAAACCCGGAAGGTGCTAACTAATCTCCATAAGAATGAAAGTCGTATCTTTATAATTCGTCCCCACAAAATCTTTGATTTTCCTTTACGTTAACATGTTAAATTTATGCATTTTTTAAAATCATTATCAA
>CAISOH010000173.1 GCA_903887005.1 uncultured Bacteroidota bacterium
AGTAAAGGTCAATAGGGGAGTATAAAACAGCTTTACAAGCCAGAATAAACGGACGGCCCGACACAATATAATAATGCTTGAAAATTAACCAAAGCCAACAAAACCAATAAATAAATTATGTTTATAATAGGATTATTTATAGAACCAACCGGGGTTACACTATATAACAGCTGGCCTTCTGAGAAAGCTTTTTATTCAAATATAAAGTTAATGGAATGTACCGAAAGAACTGACAATACGATATATTCTGAAGCAGTTGATGATTTATCATTTAAGAAATGGTCCACTCCCTATCAGATTTACTTGTTAGCCGGAATAATTCAGCATAAGCACCCTGAAATACTTTGGTCTTGGTATCCTCAAATATACCGCATCCATTATAACATTGAATGGTGGAAAATGCACGCTGTGTTTGCAAGCAAAATGGGATATCTCCCTGACCATAATCATGACATGTCAGTCTACATGTACGAAAGAGAAATATCAATGAAAATTGATGCTAATTTCGACTTGGTTCAACATGATTTGGAAGTAAAGAGGAACATTGAAAAACTGGTATATAGACGGGCCTGATCAGAAGACTTATTTTTTTACCAAATATTAGCCCTGGCATTTGCTAGGGCTTTATTGTATAATAGATATTATACTCCTTTCCCTCTCTATAGACCAAAACAAAAAGTATTTAAATTTTGAATGTTTAGGCCTAATTATTGAAGGGAAATGAAAAGAGGCCATCTCTATTTTCCAAAGACAGCCTCTTGATAATATTAAATTTATTATAAGTAAAATTATTGCCCTACCACAAAGCGGAACATTTTATTCATACCTGCTGAATGAAGGTTCAAGATATAACTACCATTTGCAAGCGTATTATTTAGCTGAATCTGTTCATCAAGGCTACCATTATGAGCAATTAACTTATGATTGTAAATAACCTGGCCGAGCATATTTGTAATTTCTAAAGACACTTCCTGATCAGTAGTTACTTTCAGGGCACCTTTAATTGCAAACATTCCATTATTAGGGTTTGGCACCAATCTGATATCGCCGTTTTCAGCCACTATTTCATTAACACCAGTGCTTACCTGCATAATTATGGAATTAAAAGACGGGACTCCGCATGGGCCGGCGCTCGTAACAATGCAGGAAACAGAATCTTTATTTGCAAATGCAGCGCTTGAATAGGTAGATGATGTAGCGCCTGCTATAATTGATTTGTTCTTTATCCATTGATACGTTGGATTCGGCCCTGCATTGGTTGCACTGGCTGTCAGGGTAACATTTTCGCCTTTGTAGATAATATTGCCAGGGCTTGCAATAATAGATACAGCTGGTATGTTTATTGATTTAAAATCAATAGAAATTTCACCGGTTGCAATAGCTGGTGATTTTACACAGTACGCATCACTAACCATTGTAACGGCAACAACATCTAAATTATCCGGTACATAGCTATATGACAGACTGTTGGTTCCAACGTTCTTCCCATTTACGCTCCATTGATAAACTGGTGTTGGGCCAGGATTAGTTGGTAATGCCGTAAAAGTATCCAACAAACCAGAACATAATGTATCTCCGATACCTTTGGAAACACTTACAAATGGACTAACCAACAAAGTAACCGTTATTTTGGTGCTACCTGACATATTACTATTACAACCCGTGCTGGTATTTGTTGCTACGACCTTATAGGTGCCTGCACCTGTCTGTAGTCCATAGTCTAATGGTAATGTTGATCCGGGTAAAGCGCTGCCCATTTTTAATGTGCCTTTAAATAACTGGTAATTGATCAGGCTTGACTCAGACCCGCTTAAACCAACATGATAACCAATACCACCCTCACAATAATCTCCGCCACCGGTCATAGAATATAATGCAGGTGTTGGATTAACCGTAAATGTTGAAGTTGTGTAACATCCGGTTGAAAATATTGTATAAGTGATTACAGGAGCGCCAGTCGAAATTCCTGTAACAACACCTGTAGCGGACCCGACAGTGGCTAATGAAGTATTACTGCTGCTCCATGTCCCTGCCGAAGCGTCACTCAAAGTAGTTGACGAACCTGCACATACCCTGTTTGCCCCAATTATTGGTGTAATAGTAGGGTTGACAGCAATACTGTCTGTAATCAAACAACCAGTTGTTGTTAACATATAAGTTATGTTAACAGACCCGGTAGCAATACCGGTAACAATACCGGTAGAAGAACCAATTGTCGCTAAAGTTGTAGTACTACTGCTCCAGGTACCGCCTGGTGTTACATCGCTTAAAGTTGTTGTAAGTCCGATGCAAACATAAATACTACCTGTTATTACATATGGAACCGGATTAACAGTTACCACGGCAGTTGCAATGCATCCTGTAGCTAACTTATAAGTAATAGTTGGGGCGCCAGCTGACAAGCCTTTAAGAACACCAGTAAACGTATCTATTTCAGCCAAACCGGGGTTACTGCTGCTCCATGTACCACCTCCAAAATCACTCAAAGTGATATTCGAGTTTTCACAAACAATAGGAGTTCCTCCAATTACTGAAGGCAATGGATTAACTGTTATCGTTGAAGCCACAATGCAACCTGTAGATAGTGTATAAGTAATATGCGGCGTGCCTGCCGAAACACCAGTTACAACACCTGTGACTGCATCAACCGAAGCCATAGCTGAATTACTGCTGCTCCATGAGCCGCCTCCGGCATCACTTAAAGCAACTGTTAGACCCACACAAACATTTGTAGTACCTGTAATTGAAGAAGGTAATGGATTTACAGTAACAGGAGTTGTCATTATACATCCTGTCGGAAGCGTATAAGTAACTGATGCTGTCGATGCTGATATACCGGTTACAATGCCTGAAACTGCTCCAATCGTTGCTACTGATGTATTATTGCTGCTCCAGATACCGCCGGTGGTAGCGTCCATCAGGTTTGTTGTTAAACCCTTACAAACGTTCATAGTTCCGGTAATTGCAAGAGGCAAAGAATTAACGGTAACGGCAGTCATTGCCATACACCCCGTAGGTAAAGAATAAGTAATTGTGGGGAAGCCAGCGGAAATGCCAGTAACAACTCCTGTACCGGCAGCAACTATTGCCATCGTTGTATTGCTGCTGCTCCAGGTTCCACCAGAAAGGGCATCTGCCAATGTATCTGTTAAACCTGCACAAACATTAGTAACTCCCGTTATTGGTAATATTGGATTTACTAACGAAGTGGTGGATATCAGGCACCCTGTAGGTAATGTATAAGTGATACGGGAAGTACCTGGCAAAACTCCAGTGACAATGCCGGTGCCTGCGCCAATAGTAGCTGTTGCAGTATTACTGCTACTCCATAAACCACCAGTTGAAACATCACTTAAAGCAGTCGTTGAACTTTGGCAAACAGTTGTAATTCCTGTTATTGGAAATGGTAATGGGTTAACTGTAATAGTAGAATAACTATTACAGCTTGTGCCAAGTGAATAAGTGATAACAGCCGTACCTGCATTTACGCCTGATACTACACCTGTTCCGAAGCCAACATAAGCAACAGAAAGATCACTGCTATACCAACCTCCACCACCTGCATCACTTAATGTGGTAGTCAGACCAGCACAAACGTGCATAGTACCTGATATTGCCGCAGGCAATGAAATCACAGATATTTTCATAGTTGTCTGGCAGCCAGTTGGCAGGGTATAAGTAATCATTGAAGTCCCTAATATTACCCCTGAAACAATACCTGAAATAGAACCCACAGTAGCTACTGCTGTATTGCTGCTGCTCCAGGTACCACCGGTGATGTTTCCGGTTAATAATGAAGTTGAACCTATACAAACCGTAGCGAGACCGCTAATTGTGGGTAGTGGGTTGACCACCAGGGAGGTAGTTGTTAAACAGCCAGTAGGCATAGTATATGAAATGGAAAGGATACTTGGAACGAGGCCGGTAACAACACCCGTTGCTGAACCTACAGTTGCAAGATATGGAACACTACTTGTCCAGATACCACCTGAATTTGCATCGCTTAAAGTCGTTGTTGAGCCAACACATACATTGTTGATGCCAGTGATAGATGCTGGTGGCGGGCTTACGGTAATAGTTGTAGAAGTAACGCAGGCAGAAGATAATTGGTAAGTAATAGTTGCTGTACCGGCAGATACACCTGTTACAACCCCTGTGCCGGAACCAATATTTGCAATTGTAATGTCGCTGCTGGACCATGCACCAAATGCGGTTGCATCGGTAAAATTAGTTGTTAGGCCCTGGCAGACGTTGGAGCCACTAATCGGTGCAGGGGATGAACTGATATTTTCCGGTATTGTAGTAAAACAACCGGTTGGCAATGCATAAGTAACCGTAGAGATGCCTGCAGCTACACCGGTTACAAAACCAGTGCCTGAGCCAATCGTAGCAACTGATGTGTTGTTGCTGCTCCATACTCCGCCGGGAGTTGCATCGCTTAAAGTTGTTGTAGAACCGATACAATAAACAGATGACGCACCACTGACAGGAGCCGGTAATGGATTAATGGTTACTGTCTTTTGGGCAATACAACCGGTAGGTACAGTGTAAGTAATAACTACATTGCCGCCTGCGACACCGGTTACAATACCACCACCGGAACTTACTGTTGCAATATAAGTATTACCGCTGCTCCATGTACCGCCAGAAGTTGCATCACTAAGAGTAATAATTGAACTTGCAGCGCATTCTACTGTTGTAGATCCGGTAATAGCAGCTGGCACTGAATTTACGGTATCTTTTAAGGTTATGTAACAACCAGTTGACAATGTATAAGAAATAGTAGCTGTACCAAGTGCTACGCCGGTTACAACGCCGGTTGAAGAACCAACAGAAGCAACTAAACCGTTACTGCTTGACCATGCTCCGAATGCCGTTGCATCAGTAAAGATGGACGAAACACCTGCGCATCCGTTAGCTCCGGAAATTGGCGCTGGTAATGGATTAACAGTTAACGGGGTAGTAGTAAAACAACCATCAGGTAATGTATAAGTTATAACCGGGCTACCGGATGCCAGAGTTGTAACTACACCGGTTCCGGAGCCAACAGTAGCAAGTGATGTATTATTGCTGCTCCAGGCACCGCCCCCTGCATCGCTTAATGTAGTTGCAGATGTAGCACATAAAGTCGTTGTACCAGTTATTGACGATGGAGATATATTAACAGTTAAACTGGCTGTTTTTAAACAACCAGTTACTATAGTAGTATAAGTAAGAGTTGTTGTACCTGCAACAATTCCGGAAACAGTACCACTGCCTGTTCCAACAGTGGCAACAGTCGTATTTCCACTGCTCCATGCTCCACCGGAAGTAACATCTCTTAATGCGGTAGTTAAACCAGCGCAAACACTGGAAGCCCCGGTAATATTTGCAGGTAATGGATTCACAGTATAAGTAGCAGATGCAAAACAACCAGATGGCACGGCATATGTGATCGTAGCAGTGCCGCCTGTTACAGATATACCAGTAACAGTTCCACTACCGCTGCCCACAGTTATAATTGCCGTATTACTGCTGGTCCACGAACCGCCAGATGTACCATTGCTTAAAGTTGTGGCCTGTCCCTGGCAAACAACAGTAGTACCGCTGATTGGCCCTAATGCTGAACTAACTGTAATATTTGAACCATTATCAGAACCATAAGTAACAGGATAACCATTTACAACCCTCACCCGGTATAGAGTACCTGCTGTGGTACCGGAAGGTACCGTAGCAGAAATAGGAGATGATGTTCCTGTGCCTATAATATTAGATACAACGTCGGTAGGAAAAGTACCATTTGCATTGGTAATTTGCACTGAATACGGGCTGGTAATAATTCCTGAAGTGGTGTATCCTACACTTATCGGGGTGGAAACCGAACTACAGAACGGGCCATAAGATGCCGGAGTGGTATTAATTGCGGGCATCGTGCTATAAATCGAATCACCCTGTACCGAAATATTATCAAACCTGTTATTACCACTTGTACCTTTATTATGGCCTAAAAGTTTGATACGGAATACTAATTTAGGATTGTTATTGGCTGCAGGATCCGTAAATGATACAGTAACTAATTTAAAATAGGTGTAAGCAGAGTCTTTAATCTCGCTTAATCCGTCAATTCTCCATGTAGCGCCACTATCCACACTATAGTCAAAAACCTGTATGCTATCACCACTTGCAACACTGGATGATTCAGTAGCATACTTTAATACAATGTTTTTATAATTGGTTGTTGGCATATAAATAAATAGCTGGGTACTGTCATTCGGATTACGCATACGGATACCATTACCTCCGGGAACGCCAAAAAAAGAATTAATAGTATCCCCGTCAGCAAGCGCAGTAGCAACACTATCAAAATAAGTAGGATTGTATATAGATGTACCTGGTATGGTTCCAAAAAGCACTTTCGCTTTGGATGTGTCTATTGTTGAATAGTCTGCCGGTACAGGAAAGAAATTGGGGTTCAGCATATATACATGACTATTGTTAAAACTCCAAAAATGTATCAGCTTGCTAGGTGAAGGCAAAACAAGTGTATCCCCTTCAACAGTAAAATTATCATACCTGATATTGCCGCTTGCGCCTGTGGTATGAATAGAATCACGGATACGGAGTACTAATTTAGGATTATTGTTGGCGAGCGGATCAGTGATAGATATTGTGGTCATGTTAAATGCGGAAGTCCAGCAAGAATCTTTTAACTTTGATAAACCTGTTTTTGTCCAGGTCAATCCACTATCCAGGCTATAATCGTACAGCATATAAACAGGCCCTGACGTAGCGCTGGAATTCATTGAGGCATATTTTATTACAATATTCTGGTAATTTGTAGTTGGAATATAGAGCACAATCTGCATACTATCCAATGGGTTTCTTGGCCGTAAACCATTCCCTGCGACAGCGCCTGACCTGGCATTAACCGTAGTTCCGGCAACAAAGTCCATCCAGGTAAAACAAACCGTTTCCAGACTTGTTTGGGGCCATGCGTTAGTAACGCCGGGTTGCCTTGTAAAAAACAACTTTGCTTTATAAACAGTAGTGTCAGTGATCGTATAATCAACAGAAACAGGGCGTATCCTGTTTAGCGTTGTAACCGGGTAAATACAACCCGTTGATGCCAATGTATCGATATTGGTAAAACTGTTGAAACTCCAATAATGGATTAGCCTGCTCTGGGCGCTACTATCCATGCTCAAGGTAACTATTGCGCACAGGCACAATAAAAGAGTAAAATACTTTTTTCTCATTTTTCTGTTGATTTTGATGCAAAGGAATGCACCTCATGTTATCGTATCATTACCGAACTATTAGCTGTGCATAAAGAAATTGTTAACTTAATAAGCACATTACCGACAGCAATAAAAACTTGTCACCATAATAAAACCGTAACAATTTGATAAAGGTAAAATCAATTAAAACTGCCCCGTTTCCTGTTCTTTTGCTGTTAAAAAAATGAAGAAATATTGTCTGATTGCAACTGCATTATTTGCAGTACAAAATACTTATGCACAAGTCTCTGTCAGGAGATATACGAATAATTATTCAGCTACTATTTGTACTGTGCAGGGTATATGTATCCGGGAATCAGGTTTTTCCGGCCTGATACATATACCCGGTACAGGGTTGGAATTTTACACCATTTCAGACAGGGGTTTTAGTATTGATGCAGATAAAACAAAGTATGCAAAAGGAAAAGAAAAGGTAATCCCATACCCTGGTTATTGCCCAAAGATCCATCACATAAAGCTGGCAGGCGATAGTATCCAGGTTGTTGAAACTATTAATGTAAAACGCCCTGACGGGAGTAATGCTACAGGCTTGCCACTGCCGGTTGGGGAAGGCAATACAGGTGAAACACTTTGGGCGGATATACCCGCAGACATTTCAAAGATAAATGTATTGGGAACAGATAAATGGGGAGTTGACCCGGAAGGTATTTGCATAGGCGCTGATAATACCTTTTGGATTTGCGAGGAGTTCGGAACAAGTATATGGCACTTAGACGCAAATGGTAAAGTTATTAATCGTTATTCTCCATTTGGCAACGGTGACCATCAGATAGAGGTGGACACTGTCCTGCGCTACCGAAAGCCCAATAAGGGTTTTGAAGGAATAGCTATCACACCGGGTGGAAAGGTTTATGGTTTTATGCAAAGCACAATGCTATTTCCAAATAAGGAAGTAACGGACACCACCCGCATTATGCGCATATTGGAAATTGACCCTTCCACCAATAAGACGCGTATGTTAGCATATGTTAATGAAGGCACCGTTAAATCCGGGGATGATAAAATAAAACCAAAAGACTGGAAGATAGGTGACGCGGCAGCTATAAACGATAGCGAGTTCCTTGTTATTGAGCATGAGGTAAAAAAATCTATTAATAGGCAGGTCATATACAGCATCAATATTGCAAATGCTACCCCAATTACCAATGAATGGGTTAATGGCAAAACCATTGAACAATACTATGATAAAGATGGCCTCGCATCAATTGGTATTAAACCTGTTGAGAAAACGACGTTTATGGACCTGGTAGCCAGTGGCTGGGACCTTAAACTTACGAAACCCGAAGACCTGGCTATCGTGAATGACAGTACATTTGTAGTTGGAATTGATAATGACTACGGTATAGAAAGCACACACAAAGGAATTGTAACTGCAAGTGGAATTGATCCGGTTATGTGTGTATTCTCATTAAAAGGAAAAAACAAAATTGCCCGTTATGTGGCTCCTGTAAATACTATAATAAGACCTTCAAAAGAAAAGTTGTAATCTCATCTATAAAATTGCTTCGCCATAATTGGACTAAGCAAAAAAGGATTTCGTGCAACCGAAATCCTTTTTGCTTTTATAAAAGCTTATCTAAAAATATTTTAGGATCAATTCCCAATGAGTATTGTTTGGCAAACGACATTACCGCTACCCGCTATCCTTACATAATAAATTCCAGGTTTTAATTGACAAGGTATTTTCATTGTAATGTTATTCACCTCCATAACCCTTTTTATTTGTGAACGTCCTAGGATATCCACAAGCTCAAATGAAAGTGAATGGCCTAATAGGTTATTACTAAAGTTCATAATTATTTCATTGTTTAACGGGTTTACAATTGTGATATATTCGTTTATAAGAGTCTGGTCGGCTACTGACGATGGTATTATTTCAGGGTCCGGCAAGCTTGTACCTGTAATATTTGGAGTTACAAGGAGATCAACCATTACCGGATATTTGTTTGACATTTGGAATAGTGCATCTGCAACAGAAGAAGGTACTGAAGTATTGGCAGGCGAGGCATTTACAGAAATACCTACCCTGCTCCCATCATTACCTATAGTCCTGTAAGAATGAGGGATGTAAGAAATATAGTTCGCATTATTCACAATCCATGGTGAAAGGAAAATATGATCATACCAGCTTTTAGCTCCTCCGCTTGTCCCACATGAATTGGGAACCGTTCCTGATGACCTGGTTGATGTTGTAAGATATTTAGCAAATGCTGCGGGGTTCCCATCCCAGTTGGCCGGATAAGAGAGATTCGCATCCGGAATAAAAGGAGGATCATAATAGCGGAAATTTGTGTCAGAAGGGGCAGTCAGTGTCTGATAAACTGGCTCTGAAGATGACCTTACGTTGAAATCACCCATGTTGATCATATTTGCGAGATGGGTAAAATGGTTTTTAATTTGCGCCATTTCTCCTGCAATCTGCGCACACCTGTCAGCCACACCACCATCACCGGAAATATCATGGTTGAGCGTTACATAGAGAAACGTAGTATCATGGGAAGTTGCCAGGTTGGGGTCTTTATAATAAAATTTGTAGGTGTCAAAGTCTTCCGTATTAACATAAGTGCAAACAATTGTTATAAATCCTAATTTTTGCTGATTGTAGAATAACAGACATTCAGTACCTGAAGCCGATTTATTTGTATTCATGCAGTAATTGTACCTGCCGGGATAAGCAACATTCAAGGCAAATTGCAGAATGGAATCCTGAAAACCAATGGCAGTTGTATAATTATGGTCGGCAGGAGATGTTTGAATAGATCCCATCTTCTCCAGGCCTATAATGTCAGGATTTGCAAACTGAACTATTGTTTGGAGATAGGCGTTATAAATGCCGTTAGGGCCCTGGCATAATGGATATTCCCCATAGGCGAGCACATTGTATGCCATTACACGCAAAGTATCAGTCTGTGCAACGACATGATAACTTCTCCCACAGGAAAATAGGAAAATGGCAAAAAAGAAATTGAAATATTTTCTTCGCATAATGTAAATTAATGGTTGGTATAAACCCTGTAATTTTGATAACTGTTGTAGCCTATCTTATTATCAGAGCCAGACCTGGCAACTAATGATAGACCAAGTAGTATGAAAAGTATTGCAGTAAATAATCCTGTTCGTTTATTAATCATAAAACAGTTTATGAAAATGTCCGCCACCATAAATTAACGCGGGTAGCGGACATTTTTGTGAACAATAAGAATATTTTAATTTTAGTGTTGGTTCCCTGTACCATCAGTTTGGTAACAACCAATATCTTTACCCGGGCCATTTATTTTTGTGGCTCCAAATACGGGATCAACCGGTACCTGATTTGACATCGGACTAAAGCCTTTAAATCCTTTGCCTACTGCGGGAGAAGTGGATTGTAAATGGAAATCAAACCCACTGGCATAATTTATTACTGCACCTGTTGGGCATGGCAGCGGATAGTTAACAAACATAGGATTATTTGCACCCACCAACGAATGAGCGCTGTAAGTAGCGCCCAAAGTGTAACCTGAAGGCAAATAGGAAATAGCAGGTATGTCAGTTGATTGTGGCACAGTAATATATCCAACAGGGTAAAATTGGCCAACTATTGAATCAGCATCACCATACTGGTAATTATAACCATAACGGATATGAGCCGTATCTGCAATTGGATTGCCTACAATACGGTAACCAAATTTGCAATTCACTATAAGGTTATTATATGCCTGCCCGAAAGCGCCTTGTTCGTAATTAATATTACCACCACGGCCTGTTTGTACCTGCCGGTACCCTCCATTTACGTATGTATTGTTATACATATCGAATTGGCATGTAGGCCCCGAATTTGTACCCTTATCTGCTGCTTTTGTACCATTGGTTGCCGTGCCGACAAATAGATTATAAGCAGCAATGCCTACACCGCCATGTTTCACGTTCAGGCAATCTCCGCCAATATAACCGCTCTTTTCAAAAGTGCTGCGCATAATGCAAAATTTGCCATTAGGGCGCATTGGGTCATCTACTCCTCCGTATAACCAGGAATCTTCAAACACAAATACACCACTGGGATTAGTGAAATATACGCAATAAGATTTAGCGCCTGATTTAATCGCACTAAGCGGAGTAGTTGTACCAAATACACCACCCGCAAATTCCAGGTGTGTCCATTTCATGACGCAAAGCGGGCAGCAGGTATCGCACTGAAACCCTAACCATAAATTAGGACTTGTAAATGCCGGATCATTGGAAGCATTTTGGGCATTCGTCAGATTATCCTGCTTGCTAATGCTTTTTACTGTAATCCAGTTTGCTGAATCTTTGGTACCTAAAGAAATAAATACCCCCTGAACAAGGAAATAAGCTGTAGGGCTCACCACATTGATAGTTACGCCGCTTTGCATTAATACGGTATCGCCAAAGTTAATAGTACATGGCCCGGTCATAATGTATGTTTTACCTGTCTTCATGGTTCCTTTGATAGATCCATTGAGCGTATCGCTTGCAATAAAAGCGCCGATTTGTGTTTGTTTAACAGCTATGTTCGTTGCATCATTTTTCTTTTTACAGGATGCAAATAATAAAATTCCTGCTATTACCGCCAGGATAAAAAAATTGAGTTGTTTCATATGCTTGTTTTTTGTTTGTTGTTAATGTAAATTATTAGTCAAGTTTATACCGGATACCAACGAGGTAATTACGCCCATAAAGGTTTCGTTCTACCAATATATTTTTATCCGCTAAATTCTGGTAAGGAAGATAAAACGCTGGCTTACCTGCATCTGTGAATCTGGCACTGGAATAGGTTAATTCAACTATAGTTGGCGTATTAAGCAGGTTATTCACTTTTGCATAAGTAAACAGGTGTTTTACAATTCTCTTTTCGCAAGAAAAATCAAAAAATGTGGTTCCTTTTTGCCAGTAATTCAATCCTGCCCATTCTGATAATAATGCAATATGACGACCTGTATATTGTAATGATAGATGCGCGTCAAATCCTGATTTGGGATTTTTATAAATAAGTGCCAGGTTACCAACATGGGCCGCTTGTCCCTGCAATGGCCGTGTATCAGAAACCGTGTAAATCTTTTGATGTTTTAAAGAATCAAGCCCTACTAAATCTTTTGAAACGTTAACAGAAGAATGAGTATAAGTATAGTTTGCAGATACTCCGAAATAATGGAAATATTTGGTAACTACTAACTCAGAGCCATAATTCACTGTGTTAGGAATATTATTTGGTTGTATTTGCTGTAAAGATGGTCCTCCGGGACGCACCAGCAGATATTCTATCGGGTTGTCAATATTTTTATAAAATCCTCCTATCAGCACCTGGTCAATACCTTTGGGGAACCATTCATACCTTGCATCTAAGTTTTGGGCAACGCTATGATTCAGGTGCGGATTTCCAATCTCATCAAAATCTTCACCGGGAGCTGTATGGGTCACTACTTCATAAAAGCCTGGGCGGGAAATTGACTCAAAATAGGAAAGACGTAAATTTTCCTTATTACTGAGTTTATATTTCAGGTGCAGGCTGGGCAACACATCCATATAATCAAATACCCCTGCGACTGCATCCCTTACTTTTGGGTCTAATTCTACGCTATCGCTCACATGCGTATTTTCTATTCTTACGCCTCCCAGCACTTCCAGCTTATTGTCTAATAAATGCAACTTAGCCTGTACGTAATATGCCCAGATATTTTCATGCACATGATAAGTAAGATCATTCTGGTGTGCGATACCTGTTGGCGAGGTACCTAATTTAAGTGTTGTATCATTTAAACTCTGCACATTTGTATAAGGGACGCCCACGCCTGCATGAGCGCTTTTCGGATCAATTTTATATTCATTATAATAATTGTCGCGGTCTTTGCTTCTATACATACCCCCACCTTTAAACTCAACTTTTTCGTCTAATACAGCAGGTGTATAAGTAATATTGAGGAAGCCTTGCATATCCTGGTCAGTGGTTCTTTCCCAGCTTTTAGTACTGCTTTTAAAAGTAGCCCCGGCTTGTTTAATTTTCCCGCTGGTATCTTTTGAAAAAGTGTTTGTAGTGGTGAATTCCGTTCTGTCTGGAACATCGCTCGTGGCTTTTGAAATGGCTCCTGTCCAGTCTGCTTTTAAACCATTAGCTACAACGTGCTCACCCTTTAATTGCAGGTTTTGAATGTTTTGCTTGGTTAATGTGGTACGGTCCTGGAAGTCAACATTTCCTAAACCAGGCCCAGGACGGTTTACCGCCGTAATAACAGTATCTATTACATTTCGCTCTTCTAATTGGTTTAATTGTAAGAACAGGCCGTATAACGAGATTGTATTTTTATCATTAATGTGGTAATCGATATTAGTGTGTAAACCAATCCGGGTTTCCTGGGTAGAATATTTTCGCAGATCAAGATCATCAAACTCCGGTACATTATTTACATCCGGTTGCGAAGCAGGTTTAAAGAAAAGGTTATTGGTCTCTTTAAATGTATTCTGGTAACTTCCGGAAAACATTACCCCCAGTTTTTTATCCTTTAAGAAACGGTTACCTAAGCTTAAGCTAAACAGATCATTGGGTGGCGCCTGAATACTTTTAATTACTGAACTACCCAAAGGAAAGTCAGTAACCGCAGCAACATATTTAACCCCGTGTAAGGCAGTAGGATCCTTGGCGACTATTGCGCCTTTGTCAAAACTATTATAATGTTCATCAAAGAGGTTCTGGTTATACCCGGTTGCAGCGGTAGCATATACAACTAAATGATCCGGGGCCTTTTTCATTACCAGGTTTGTTACTCCACCTACTGCATCGCCTTCCATATCCGGCGTGAGTGATTTAATTACCTCTACTCTGTCTAATATCTCTGCGGGAAAAATATCCAGTGGCACAAAACGGGCTTTGTCATCCGGGCTGGCTATCTTAACGCCATTGACGGTTGTGTAATTATACCGCTTGTCCATACCACGAATTGTGGCATATTTTGCCTCGCCATTTGCATCTCTTTCCACCTGCACTCCAGACACACGCTGTAACAGATTCGCCACAGTAATATCGGGTAACAATTCTATCGTACGGGCTGATAAAATGTTCAGCAGGTTATTGGAATTCTTTTCCATGTTTCTTGCCTGCTCATCGGTTCCGTTATTATACTTTGCTGTTACCTGCACTTCATTAAGTGTCTTTGAAAGCTGAGATAGCTGGCAATTAATAATGATAACCTCTACATCTGTCACTGAAATGTGTTTTTTGAAGGTTTCAAAAGAAAAATATTTTACCTCCAGATCATACTCTCCCTTAGGAATATTGCGAATAATGTAACTGCCATCTAACCCGGTTGTTGCCCCATAAGTTGTGCCGGTTAGCATTACAATAGCGCCAGCCAGAGGCTCACTGTTTTGCTTATCACTTACATTGCCTTTAATTGTAGCCGAATAGCCTGTTACTAAGAAAGTTTTTACACACATAAGGAGTATCAGGAGAAAAATTCTCTTACTAATTAATGACATTATTTTCTAAGTTTTGGCAAATGTATGTTTCCACATCAATCAAAAATCAAAGAATAAATTGGTAATGGAACCTTAATTTATTAGACACATTCGCTTAATATTTTGGTAACAATGTCTTTACTCAGGAACCCATATTGAGTCATTCATCTGTTGCTAATAACAATCGCAACTTATCCTTAACCTTAGGATAATACACTGGTAACATTACATGCATTCTTTTGCATTCAAAATCAAAAAACAACTTTTATGAAAAGAAACGTATTTACCATCTTATTTTGCCTGGGTGCAATAATGCTGACAAGTGAAAGCAAAGCACAGCTAATTTATTATTGGAATTTCAACAACATGGCGCCAGCAGCTACTGATACATTTAAGCCATCCACTAACAACGGAGTTGCTACTGCTCATTTTAATTATCATTGCAGCTACATTGATTATGTGACACCCGGCGATGCACTGAATTTACAACCCGGAGATACTGCAGGTAGTTGTATCAGGTTTCGTAATCCTTCAGACTCGGTTGTATTTTTTATGCCTACAACAGGTTTTGGAAACGTAATATTTTCCTATTCAGTAATGAGGACAGGTAGCGGGGCACAAAACAATGTTGTCAGCTATACTACTGATGGAACAACTTTTAAACCAACAAGTACCATTGATGCTATTGACAGCAGCGCTTATTACGTTGATCTAACCTTTATAAGGCACTCTTATAATTTTTCAGCAGATGCAGCTACTCATAATAATGCCAATTTTGCCGTATCAATTGCGTTCACTAACGGGAATACTAATCCTTCCGGAAATGACCGTTATGATAATGTCACATTAACGCAAATTATAGCAGGCCTCCAGGTTATTAACCAGGCAGAAGTTAAGCCTTCTTATAAATTGTACCCAAACCCTGTCGGCAATATCCTTGAAATAACTGCATCAGCTGAAGGTGAAAAATCTTTCTCCGTCTTTAATGTAATCGGGCAGAAAGTTTTTGAAGGATCTTCAGCCATGCAATATTTCACAATTAATACTTCAAATCTGAATTCAGGAGTTTATAACATCACCATCAAAGAAAACAGTACCGGTAACTTGAACACCATGAAGTTCGTAAAACTTTAGAGATTAACTTTATCACCATTAATAAAAGGCGGCCCAAAAGTCCGCCTTTTATTATGAAATATACTCTGCTAAGGTAGTGGTTAAATTAAATGGTAATGAAGGTTTATTTATGAATTTGATTTAAGATTCTAATTCAGGAAAAATAGCTCTTGATTAGCAATTTTATATCCCGAAAGAAAGGCAAGCAAATAGATTTTCAATTAGTGTTTGACAATTTTTTGTACTGTTCTTTTACCCTCTTTCCCGTTGGTTTCCAAAAAATAGGTACCTGCTTTAATGAATGCTGCCGATAAGCTATTATCTCCTTTTTTTAATTCGCCTTGTTGTATCACAAAACCCGTCAGACTGAATATTGCGTAATTGTCATGATCCTGCAAATTATTAATGTGGATGATGTCATTTATTGGGTTTGGGAAGCATGAATTATTTATTGAAACCTCGTGATTCATTACCGATGCACTTAACAACCAGTTTTCGTTGCTTACAAATAGTGATGCATTAATTGAACCGGCGGATTCGCATGAAACAAAAAATCGCTTTGGAGAAATATATGCAACACCTTCTGTTTGCCATTCCATACCATTCCCAATTTCAATCCTCCGTTTATTACCTGAAAAAAACAAGTCTCCCGGAAAATCATTTAAAATCCATAAAAACGAATTAGTATGACCACTAAAGTATCCTATAAGTATAACTTCATTCGTCACGGAATCGTAATCAGCACCGGTAATCAAACCATTTATATTAAAACTTGTATAGGGTGTTAGTGGATAGGTACCGGGTATTTTAGGCATTTTATACACCCGTGTCTTCAGATCGCCTCTGTCTTTGGTGAAAATATATAGCGAGTCCCTTACAGAAATCAGCGCCTCACAATCAAAGTTATGTGTACTGCTGGATGCAAAGATCGTTTGATCTGTATAGGAAAAAGAGATAGCCTGTGCGTTTACATGAACTATTGGGCCGCTTGTAATATCAGCCTTGGCAATTTTCAATATTTTCAGATCTTTGCGGTCACCACTGTTGTTCCCATGATCACCAACATAAATGAAGTTGTTATCTGCCGTAATATCTTCCCAATCTACGTTTGGGTAATTATCAATAACCACAGTTTGTAGCATATTCCCGTTTGTTGTGTCAATACTAAAAATATCAGGAGGGTTTCCACTGTCATTGTGTGTCCAAAGTTTGCCAGCAGTCCACACCAGACCTGAAGATTCGGGTATCGCGGTGGATAAAGCACCTCTTAAAACAGGGCTGCTATGAGTTACCGCATAAACACAGGAGCCATCATTCGATGTTGCTGAGGAATTATAATTTGTGGCAACAGGGTCTGTGCAACCACTTTGTGCGTTAGTTAAATTAACAGAAAAAAGTGAAATGCAAATAAATACTCCTATCCTTATCTTAATTCTCATAATATAATTACCATTTTTTTGTGCTTACAAACTTATATTTAATACTACCCATTGTTTATTATGTAATAATTACCAAATTGTTACCAGACACTATTAAAATTATTGGAAAACAATTTGATAAGACAATCTTAATATAGCCGTAACATGCCGAAATTACTTTTGCCGTTAAAAAATGGCAAAGTATTTCTACTTATTTTTAATCATTATCATTTCCACAAAAGTTTTTGCAGGTAGTATAAAAGGCACAGTAAACGATGCTGAAAAAAATATCCCGTTAAGTGGGGTTATAGTGTCTTTAACCGGTACAGATAAGGGTATTGTTACAGATTTAGACGGTAAGTATGAAATATCCGGTATTCCGGCAGGTAATTATGAAATTGTATTTTCATTCGTCACTTATGTCACCTTCAAACAAAATGTAACGTTCACGGATGGCCAGGAGATAATAATGAACAGAAGCCTGATGCCAGAAAATACAGAGTTAAAAGACCTTACCGTTAAAGCAGGTAAGATAACTAATACGGAGAATTCGGTAATAACTGAAATCAAGAACAGCAATACCATAGTAAGCGGAATCAGCGCAGCACAAATATCGAAAACACTTGATAGAAATGCAGCCGATGTCGTAAAACGCATTCCGGGAGTTACGATACAGGATGACAGGTTTATTGTCATTCGCGGTCTTCCTGATCGTTACAATACTGTGTGGCTAAATGATGCCAGCACTCCCAGTAGTGAGTCAGATAAAAAAGCATTTTCCTTCGACATTATTCCGGCTGGCCTTATAGACAGGGTACTCATATACAAAGCGCCTTCACCTGAACTGCCGGGCGATTTTGCCGGCGGTATGGTAAAGGTATATAGCACCTGCATGACGGATAAAAACCAATTAACTATAAGCATTCAGACATCCAGCAGGGAATTCTCTACGGGTACAACTTTTAATTATAATAAAGCTTCCAAAACAGACTGGCTTGGGTATGATGATGGCAGTAGGAGTATCCCAAAAGGTGTGCCGGATTACATATCATCCAAAGCACCGGATTATAAAACAAATATTGCTGCGTGGTCGAAAGCTTTTGGAAATGACTGGATAGTGAATACCACAAAGACGTCCCCTGACATGCGGTTATCCATTGCATTATCGAATGTGCTGCAACTGAAAAAAATAAAGATTGGGAATACATTGGGCATGGTATATGCCAATACCTATACAAATACCCGGATACACCGCCAGGATTGGGATTCGGTGTCCAGGGATTATAATTACAATGATCTGAAGTCGGTGAATAATGTGAGCGTAGGAGCAATGGATAATGTGGGTATTTCCGTAGGTAATTCAAAAATAGAGTTTAAAAACCTGTATAACCAGATTGGCACTTCATCTTTGACTGTCCGTAACACCATTAAAGATACAGGCGCTGCAACAAATCCGGATGAAAGGTCTTATGCTATGGGGTATGAAAGCAGGGCGACCTATGCAACCCAATTGTTAGGTAATCATAAAAACAAAAAGGATACCCGTAAATATACCTGGGGGATCGGCTATACAGATCTGTTTAAAAACCAGCCTGACCTCCGGCGTATTAAGTACACCAAGCAGCAATCCCAGCCCGATTCCATCTTTAAAGCACAGGTCGCAAGCAGCGTGGATATTTTAAATGGAGGAGGCAGGTATTACTCATCCTTGTATGAGCATACCTATAGCTTTAACCATCAGTTTACCCAAAAGGTGAAAGTAAACGATGATTTTACTTTCGACGTCAATGCCGGCAATTACCTCGAATATAAAGACAGAAGTTACAAAATCAGGCAGTTGGGATACACCATAAATCCAGGTGGCATTACTGCGCCGTTATTGCGTTTACCCATTGACAAAATATTTACGGATACTAATGTTGGCGGGACCAATAAATTTAAGATCGGAGAGACCACTAATAAATATGATAAGTACAATGGCCAGAACGAACTGATAGCCAGTTTCGTGTCCCTTAAAGTCCCTGTAGGGGGGCACATTACGGTATTCGGAGGTGCGAGGTATGAGTATAACGTACAATCCATACAAGCCTTCGTAAACCTGGATAGTATTGCGCCAAAGATAATTACTAAATTCCTGCTGCCTTCAGTTAACGCAGCCTATAATTTTTCTGATAAAAGCCTCGTAAGATTAGCTTATGGAAAGACATTAAACAGGCCGGAGTTCAGGGAATGGGCGCCCATTTATTACTATGACTTCGATGAACTGGCAGGAAATAAGGGTTCGTTATTTAAAACAACGGTAAGCCGTAATCAGTCGGGTAATATTGGCGATACACTGAAGGTTGCGGAGATACAAAACTATGATATGCGTTATGAATTATATCCATCAGCAGGTGAAATGATACAGGTAGGCGGATTCTATAAGTCGTTTAAAAACCCGATTCAGAGAGTGGTACTTCCAGGAAGCGGGAGCGACAGCCGGGCATTTTCTTTTATTAATGCAGATAAAGCTTATTGCTATGGAGTGGAATTAGATGCCAGAAAAAGCATGGCTTGGGCAGACCACGCATTCGGAACTAACTTTTTTAAAGATTTTGCATTAGTAGGCAATCTTTCCCTGGCATGGAGCCAACTGACAATTGATACAGCACATGTCATTGGTGCGCTCCCGCATTCCGGTATCCAGGGACAGTCGCCATATATTATCAATGGAGGAGTTTATTACCAAAATATTGAGAAACGTTTCCAGGGGTCGTTATTGTACAATGTTTTCGGGCCCCGTATGAATGCTGTAGGGACGACAAATGCAGGAGGAGAAAGCATTGGCGAAATGCCATTCCAGTCATTTGACTTTACACTTTCAAAACTTTTCTTCAGATATTTTATTCTCAGCGGAGGCGTTCAGAATATGCTCAATTCAAGGGTGTTGTTTATGAAGGATGCCAACAGGGATAATAAGTTTGATTCCAAAAATGACAGGGATTACAAGGATTATTATCCCGGCAGGTATTATTCATTAGGAATTAAACTTAAGTTTTAAATAAGATAACATCCTGATAATATCGGCTTAATGCTGGCGTAACAACGCGAATCTACTTTTGTGTCAAAATAAAAAACAAATTTATGAAGAAGATTTTACTTTTATCATGCATGTTTGCCGCTTCAATCTACAGCGCATCTGCATTCACAACTGTCATAGTTAAAGACAGTATTTCAACTAACACGCACTGGACATGCGACAAACAATACCAGTTACAGGGGTATGTTTATGTTACAGCAGGGGCTACGCTTACTATTGATGCCGGTTGCATCATTAAAGGCGATAAGGATTCAAAAGGTTCTTTGATAATAGAGCGCAATGCTAAAATCATGGCGATGGGAACTATTACAAGTCCTATAATATTTACTTCGAACCAGGATGCAGGATCAAGAACTTATGGCGACTGGGGTGGCGTTATTTTATGTGGTAATGCACCAACTAACTGGAATGGCGGAACGAGTACCGTCGAAGGTGGCCCGCGTTCTAAATATGGCGGAACAGACCCTCATGACAACAGCGGTGAAATGCACTATGTACGTATCGAATTTGCCGGTATTGCATTCTCTCCCAATAATGAAGTTAACGGGCTGACTTTTTGCAGCGTAGGCGATGCTACAAAAATTGACCACATCCAGGTTTCTTATAGCGGTGATGACAGCTATGAGTGGTTTGGCGGAACTGTAAACGCTAAATACATTGTTGCCTTCAAAGGATGGGACGATGATTTTGACACGGATAATGGGTTTCAAGGTAAAGTTCAGTATGGAGTTGGGATAAGAGATAATACTGCTGACCAAAGCGGTTCAAAAGGTTTTGAAAGCGACAGCTACCAGTCCGGCACATATACAGGATTAACTTTTGACGCTACAATGGTCACAAAACCTATTTTTTCAAATTGTACAATGATTGGAGCTACTGTTAATCCGGGATCTACTACTGTTGATCCAAATTTTGTAGCAGGCGCTCATATCCGCCGCGGCAGTTCCATCAGCATCCTTAACAGTGTATTTGCAGGCTGGCCTTGTGGTTTATTGTTAGATGAATCATCTTCTGCATTCGGTTCCACAATTGCAAACGCCGTTTCCGGCGAGCTTCAGTTCCGTAACAATATTGTTTGCGGAAATTCTAACATCCCTTTTGTAAGAGATGTAATGTTTGTAAAAGACGGGGCCCGTTCATTAACTCCTACCACTTCATGGGCAACGGATACTATTACTCCGTTTTCTCCGACATTTGCCGGGCCAATAAGCTTTTTATATACACCTTCTTTCCATAACAAAATGTACCCAACGGAACAAAGCAGTGTGTTCTTAGGGAACCCATGGAACTTGACTAATCCTAACCTGGTACCAAACAGCATATCTCCTATTGTTTATGCTACCTGGAAAGTCGGTACTGCCACTGTCGTTTATGATCCTACCAAACCAATTAATTTAGATACAACCGGTGGCATGGTTAACTACAATGCTCCTGCAGTATATCCTGATTTTACTACCTCTAAAGCAAATGACGCATTCTTTGATAAAACCAGTTATGTAGGCGCATTTAACGGAACCGGTAAAACTTCTGATAACTGGATGAAAGGATGGTGCGAATTTGATCCTAATAATGCTGATTATTCCACAGCTTGTTATGTAGCGCCTCCAATAGATTATACCGGTGTTTCGAATATTGGAAATGGTTCATTTGCCAGTGCTTCGGTTTTTCCAAACCCTGCAAGGATGGAAGCAAGAGTTTCTTTGGATATGAAGCAGAACGGCAATGTGAAGATTTCTGTTTTGGACATGACGGGTAAAATGGTAAAGGAAGTATTCAATGGCGCAACTACAAAGGGTGAGCAAACATTTGGATTCAAAACAAATGATCTTTCAAGTGGCTTGTACATCATTTCTATATCATCTGACAATAAAGTAAAGACACTGAAATTAAGTGTGATTAAATAACATTCATGATTGTGTACGTTTAATTGAGGCCGACGGGTGATTTCCGCCGGCTTCATTTTTTAAATTTAATTCTATGAAAAAAGGCTTCTTACTGATTATTTTTATTTCCCTGTTTTGCTCCTGCCAGCATAAGCCATTTAAGGCCCAGGCGCTGCCGGTAGCTACGCCTCCGGACAGTAACACATGCGATACAATAAATGTAACTTACAAAAAGGATATTCAGCCGGTTATTCAGGCTACTTGTTATACTTGCCATGCTACATCAGTAACAGTGAATGGCGGCCTTGACCTGGAGAATTTCACATCTTTAAAAACATACCTTCAATATGGATTCAGAGGCGATGGCATTTATGGTTCTAAATTTTATCATTGCATTTCACACAGCCTTTTAGCATTGCCTATGCCGCCCAATTACAAATTAGATACATGCACTTTAAAGAAAATTAAAGGTTGGATTAGTCTTGGTGCAATGGATAATTAATATAATAGCAATGAGTATGACAAAAGTTATACGAGATTCATGAGACAGTTAATTAAAGTATGAAATCTGATTTAACCACAAGCAATTATAATTAAACATGAACAAATATTTTCTGATTATTATTCCGGTAATGCTAATGCTATACTTCGATGCCTGTACTCATAAACCTCAAATCTCAATTCCTGTTGTAACGAAGGATACTACTATTAAAACAGATACTACAATTATTACAACAGATACTACTATAGTTGACATAATGGATACCTCCGTTTGTTTCCAGCGTGATGTATTACCTGTTTTCATTGCCAGTTGTGCAAAGAGCGGCTGTCATGATGCGGCAACCCAAAAAAAAGGATATAACCTTACCAGTTATTCACACATAATTGCTAAAGGCCTGGTAGCAGGCAATAGTAGCGCCAGTAAACTTTACACCGACTGTGTGAGCGGCAAAATGCCCCAATCTCCAACACCAAAACTGGATAGTACTCAGCTTAGTTTTATGAAGCGCTGGATAAATATGGGTGCTCATAATGATACTGATTGTATTGTTAATTGTGATACCACTAAGTTTACGTTTGCAAATGCCATAGTTCCAATACTAAAAAGCTATTGTTATTCCTGTCATGCAACAGCACCCGCTGCAAGTTCTGGTGGAGGGATAATTCTTGATAATTATAATAGCGTACTTGCCCAGGCTCAAAATGGGAATTTGATGGGCGATTTACAGCATTTAACAGGACATCATGCAATGCCTCTTGGTGGCAGTAAACTTTCTGATTGTAAGATCACACAATTCAGGAAATGGATAGATGCGGGAGCATTGAATAACTAAACAATGAAATTCTTAACCTTCTTGCCAATTCATCCATTTATGCTAACTAATTCATTGGCTTTTAGAATGTTAATCATAAGATAACACAAGTAGAATTATTGACAAATTACTTTTGCTCATTCTTAAACAAAATACTTCAAAAAATGAAAAAACTAATTTACATTTCTTCAATACTGATGTTAATTACAAACATTTCAGTTAAGGCACAAGGCGATAATACAATTATGGGCGCAGGGGCAACGTTCCCCTATCCATTATATTCAAAGATGTTCTCTGAATACAATAAAATTACAGGAGTAAAGGTTAACTACCAATCCATTGGCTCTGGTGGCGGTATTCAGCAGCTTACCGCTAAAACAGTTGACTTTGGCGCTTCGGATGCAGTATTAAATGGCAAACAGGATTCGGGGCTGTCAGCTCCTGTTGTTCATATTCCTATTACAGCCGGAGCGGTTGTGATATGCTACAACCTCCCTGAATTAAAAGAGCCGTTAAAATTAACAGGGGGAATTGTTGCTGAAATATTCTTAGGTAAAATAACCAAGTGGAATGACCCTAAAATATTGGCAGTTAACAAAGGAGTTAAACTACCTGCTACTCCAATCATGGTAGCACACCGTTCTGATGGTTCAGGGACTTCTAATATTTTCACTACTTATCTTTCTAAAGTAAGTGATGAATGGAATAGTAAAGTTGGTAAAGGGTCAGCAGTAAACTGGCCTGCAGGATTAGGTGGTAAGGGTAACGAAGGCGTTGCCGGAGTAGTAAAACAAACACCAGGAAGTGTAGGATACATTGAGTTAGCCTATGCTATACAAAACCATATTTCTTATGCTACCCTTGAAAATAAATCTGGTAAATTTATTGTTCCTTCTATAGAATCAACCACTGCGGCAGCAAATATTGATATTCCTGAGGATGGCAAAGTTTCCCTGACAAATACAGATGCTAAAAATGGTTATCCAATTTCCGGCTTTACCTGGATTATTGTTTATAAAGAACAGAACTACAACAATCGTTCTGCTGCAAATTCAACCGCGATGCTAAAAATGTTATGGTGGATGACACACGATGGCCAAAAATATTGTGCAGACCTGAATTATGCTCCTCTTCCAAAAGCTGCTGTGAAGGTGTCAGAGAAAATACTAAAGTCAGTTGGATTCAATGGAAAGTCTATTCTGAAATAAAAAATTAATAACTGTAGGCATAGCCTTTAATCTAATATTGTGAGACTGTTTCAATATCATTTGAAACAGTCTCTTTTTTTTCTTACAAACCATTCTATGAAATTAGAAGATTTGTTCAACAAGTGGCTCATTCAAGTACTCCTTCTTTAATTTCATTCCACAAAGCACGATAACATTTTGCAGCGTACCCTGAAGGTGCGAAAACTTCGACCGGTGCATTTTTAATACCCATTTTTTCAATGTCCGATAAATTTGGAATATAGGTTTGAAAAAAGCACTTTTCAATAATGAGTTGTCTCATAGTATCATTGTGCAGGTTCTTGCGGATGTCAACCATATTAAAAAAGCACATTAATTTACCAAGGTCAATTTCTTTATTTTGAAAGTAATGTTTAACCTGCTCGTAGGTACGCATTGAAAGTGTCGTAGGGATAACTGGCATTAACACGGCATCAGAAGCATAAAAGATATTATCAGCCACAATTGAAAATCCCGGAGGACAATCAATAAAAACAAAATCATAAGAGGCAGATATATGTTTGAGTAAGCTTTTAAAATACTTTTTTGAGCTATGTTGCGCATCCAGCAATATATCAAGTTTGCGTGTCGAAAGATCAGATGGAATAATATCAAGTCCTTCATATTCTGTAGGCATTATTATTTCTGAAATAGAACGGTCGTGCTCTACGATTTTTTTAAGGCTTCCCTTTTCTATGGCCTGTGCTTTATAATAATAGCTGGCTGCACCTTGTGGATCTATATCCCATAATAGGGTTTTAAAACCATCCTTAGCTGCCATATAGGAAAAGTTAACGCAAGAAGCAGTTTTGCCAACACCACCTTTAAGATTATAAAGCGAAGCTATGAACATAAATTATATCGTCAATAAACTGATTATAATTTTTGACAGAGTCATAATGATTACTGTCAAAGTTATTCAATATCTCTAAGACCCGACTTAAATAGATTAATATGTGAAAATGCAATCCTAACCAAAAATGGAATAATTCGCTCCATCATTACAGGTCGCAAAATTACCATATCCAAAGTTTGATTTTGTAAAGAAGTTTCAGCAAAAACATGCTATGCTAAACCTCTGCAACCACAATCTTTTTACTTTTTATTTTTGGTTTATTTTCTTTAGATTTTGGATTCGGCTTTTCAACCTTCTCGCATTTATATGCAATCAAAACATGATTTGCAGTTAAAGTGATGATTGGATCAATTTCTAATGGCTTGTATCCTTCGGGTATATCTTTCTTAATTTTCTCATTATCAAAAGAGTTGATCCCTTCTTTAAGCTTAATTTTCTTAGTGTATATTATCATTTGATTAAGTCTTTGTTACCGGCAAAATTACAATCAAGGTTTTAATTTCAATGTTAAGTTTTGAGTTGAATATGCTAAATAATAATTTAAAAATATATTTTCCGATACTCTGATATGATAAAGGAATTTAGTTTTATAATATTTGCATTTAGGCGGCTTTGAGATTTTTGAGAGTTGAACATCTCAAAAGAAATCTTAGTAGTCGGTCAGTCAGAATACAATTATAATGACGGACCGTTAGAGCAATCCACAAAGAACGCCCTCATCATAGGTAGCACAGGAAATTTCAAGTCCTCGGGGATTTTGATTCCAAGTATTTATAAAATGCGCGGTCATTCAAGTCTAATCATTACAGATTTTTCTGGAGAATTGCTGAGTAAGACAAGTGGTGCACTCATAGAATCCGGGTATGAAATCCAGGTGGTAAATTACGGTAAGCCAGAACTATCTGAGGGATATAACCCATTACTTCGGGCAAAGGATGTTTCTGATATTCAGAAACTAAGCAAGATGGTTGTTATAAACGCCTTGGGTACAGGCAGCAAAGACCCGTTCTGGAATTTGTCATCTGAAAGCCTTATTTCCCTAGTATTAAAGTTTGTTATTTCGCACACTCCGAAAGAATTTCATTCCCTATTAACAGTATATTCTATTATATCTACCCTTGGCTACGCACCGGAGAAAATTGACAAGCTCATGGTTCAGGCTAATGATCCAGTGCTTCTGTCAGAATACAAGGCATTTCTTTCATACGGAGACAAAGTACTGGCAAGCATAATAGCAACCTGCCGGGCTGCACTCTCAATATTTGCAACAGATCCCCATGTTGCGCTCACATGCATAGATAAATAATGAGTTTGTATCGATCTAGAGACGGTTCTAAAGGCGTCTATGCCGGAGTCATCCACTTCGTTATACCATAGGGCCAGTTTCTTGAACGCATGTTCTTTGGACTTGCATTTTCTAAATATATCACCCATACTAACAGCTAAATCATAGGCTTTTCTAAGTTCGGGATACCTTGGGAACAGTAGTTCAGCTCTTTGTTTTTGAGATGGAGTCCATTTACTGTGGTGTTTGAATAACAGATACCTGCTTCTGGCTAATAATTGCTTTAATGTATCTCCATTGGATAGTATTTCAGGTGTATAGAGCTTCTTCTCTTCTTTGGCTTTAGCTGTCAGTTCATTTTCCTGATCAAGGGCCTCCCATCTGTATTTAATCCTGATTTCCTGTACTGCATCATGGGCCAGCTTTTGTACATGGAAGCGATCTGTCACCAGATGGGCATAGGCAAAGCAACGTTTGACTGCCGAGATCATATTAGCTGCCATATCCAGGGTTACTTCCTCTACTTTTCTACGCAAACCCTCAGGTATTTTATCCTGAACATCGACTATCTGCTCTGTTTGTGTACCCTTTACCATGGCCACTATAGTACCCTTGCGACCTTTGGCAGCCTTATTGGTTACTATAGTGTATAGGTCCCCGTTGGAAAGAGCAGTCTCATCTATACTCAGACGATTACCCATATTCTGCGGGAATACCATCCAGTCGGCAGCATGGTCTTTCTGATCCCAGTCTTTATAAGTGCTGATGTGGTCTTTGTATTGCTGCTGGAGTTGTTTGCCGTCCACCTGAAAGTATTCTCCAAGGTGAAAGCAGCTTATAGGCTTGCTATCCAAATATCCCTTTTAAAAAAGCGGCGAACTCTTTGGTCATCCGAGTCCCCGTTTGTATAAGTTTCCAGGCTCTGCTGATTATATCACCGCTTGTTTTTACTTCCCACCTGCGGCGCTTAATACATAAATAAGCCTTCCTCCCTCGAATGGGAAAGTCCTCAACTCTAATTTGGTCATGAAAGCCTTTGGACTGTAACTGCTCTGACGTATAACCCTGTGGCGGGGTGTTTTTTTCCTCAAGATAAATGCTCAGTCCTTCTTTTGTCAATGTCGCATCTGTAATATCAAAATATTCTAAAATGCCTTCCGGTAACAATAACGATACCAGTGTAATGTAATTATCCTGCAATGATCCAATTTTTGTTCAAATGCAAAACAACTTATTTATTTACTTCCCCCCAACTTCTAAGCTTGATCCCCATCAGCTCTTCCAAATTATTTTTCAGATTTATGCGCAAATTATGCGCAAATGAAAAAGGGTTTCAGAGGCTAAAACCGCTGAAACCCTTGTCTGTCTTGGTGGGAGCACACGGA
>CAISOH010000174.1 GCA_903887005.1 uncultured Bacteroidota bacterium
AATTTCATTGAGCCATTGAGCCATTGAGCCATTGAGCCATTGAGCCATTGAGCCATTGAGCCATTGAGCCATTGAGCCATTGAGCCATTGAGCCATTGAGCCATTGAGCCATTAAATTACTTCTTTATTTTGGCAAGAAACATTTCTAATGCCGATACCATTGATGGTGCATTAGGGGCAGGGGCTTTAACATCGAGGCGGAGCCCGCTATCCTCCACGGCCTTAGAGGTGGTAGGCCCGAAGGCGCCTATCACAGTTCCGTTTTGCGTGAATTCAGGATTATGCTCAAATAAAGTCTGCACGCTGAATGGGCTGAAGAACACGATCATGTCGTAGCTCATTTGCATTACGGAAGCTATGTCATTAGAGGCCATCTTGTATAATGTAACCTCTGCAAATTTTATATTATGCTTGATAAGATATTGCGCGATTTCGTTTTTTGCGCTATCCGAAGTAGGAAGTATATACTTTTCATTTTTATGCTTGCCAATCACCTCCATCAATCCTGCCGAGCTGCCATCTGCGGAGAAAAAAACCTTACGCTTACGGTACAGAATAAATTTTTGCAGGTAAAGGGCCGCAGCTTCAGTAATACAAAAATATTTCATATCCTGGGACACCTTTAACTTCATCTCTTCGCATATCCTGAAAAAATGATCTATGGCGTAACGGCTGGTGAAAATAATCGCGGTATATTCACTGATGTCAACTCTTTGCTTGCGAAAATCTTTCCCGCTAAGCCCTTCAACACGTATAAAAGCATGAAAGTCTAATTTAATGTCATACTTTTTAGCAAGATCGAAATAAGGCGACCTTTCAGTTTCCGGGCGTGGTTGCGTGATTAAAATACTGCTGACCTTTACTTCCTTTTTCTCAGCACCCTTCTTTTTTGAAATAACAGCTTTGGCCATATATAAGGATTATCAGAAGTAAAAACTTTTCGGAATTGCAATATTAAATGTTGATATTGACTCAATAAAACATTAAACCCTTCACCAATAACTTCATCAATACCGCCAACGGCAATAATTCCGAGGCGCAAAGGTACATAAAAAAATGAAATTTACTATACTGAAAAAATGATCCGAATACCTGCCACGACCTGAAATACCTGTTCAATAACAATATGCCGGATATTATAAAAGAAATAATTACCACTTGCTGCGCCCACTCATGATCCGCAAAAGCCAAAATAATAATAAATGGTATAAGAGTAATTCCCAATACCTTATTTATAAGAAAAACATTAAATAAATAATGCTCCGTAATGCCTTCTACCCTGAATGCCCATCCGCTGAAACGCACTGCGGCATACTTGGTTAAATAGATTAACCCTGTTCCCGCAATCAGCATAATGATAAGCAATGAAGGAGGTATAACCCCGGAATGTACCGGTGTGAAAAATTTAACGATGTAATAAATATAAGCGCCCCCGGCAATAGTGAAAAATACATTCATCAGGAAATTAGGAAGGCCAGACCCCTGTATTTGTTCTTTTAACTGCCTGTTACTTAAGGTAGGGTTCCAGAAAGCGCGCCACAGATTAATAAAATACCGCGTATCCATGAAACGTATCAGGCCCAGCATAAGGCATAAAAAAAGCAACAGGTAAAAATCTGCGGTTTTTGAAACCATCACATGCGGCAACTCAATATCGCTGATAATAATTTTAGTGGCCATCATATGGTGCGATGCCAGGAAGTTTTCAACTGTATGTACGTTGTATTGGGCCAAAATAGTACTATCAGGGAATGTGGTTATGCCATATTTCGCAGGATGCACTTTCCCTTGCACGCTAAAGCCTGCCAGTAACAGTAAAATACCTAAAAAAATACAGGAAAAGCGCATAACAGATTTGCAAATTTACGGGTTAATCAGGAAGCCGTGTTAATGACCTTATTTAATTTATCCACCGTTCAATGTGAATATCCTGCAAAGTCAAAAATCAAAAGTCAAAAATTAAACACAATCATCCAAATACCAGTCCACTTCTCCCAACTATCGCCTAACGACTATCTGCTAAATACTAAATATTAGCTACTTTATGCTTTTCACTTTCTACTTTTGACTTTCTACTCTACTTTTGGCTTTAACACATGATCAGCGGCATATACAATAAATTCCGGCGGATAACCTCCAGCCAGCTATATTTTCCGGAGATAGACGGTATCCGTTTCCTTGCCATAGTTCTTGTTGTATTATTTCATACTCATGGTTACTTTATTGGCAAATCGCCGGTAAAATACACAGATGAAAGCCAATATACGCTGCTGAATACTCTACTGGTTAATGGCGACCGTGGTGTTGAATTATTCTTTGTGTTAAGCGGTTTTATACTCTGCCTCCCGTTCGCGCATCATTATATCAATAACGGAAAAAAGGTATCGCTCAAAAGGTATTATTTACGAAGGGTCACACGCCTCGAACCTCCCTATTTTATTGCAATGACCGCTATTCTTCTGATGCATTTAGTCTTGAAGATCTGGCCAGTTTCCGTTATTCTGCCAAGCTGGCTGGCTTCATTGATCTATTCTCACAACATTATTTTTCACCGCACGCCATTGCTTACTGTCGTTGCATGGTCTCTGGAAATTGAAATACAGTTTTATATTTTTGCTCCGTTATTATTTCGCTTACTTGCATTAAATAAATTTGCCCGAAGGTCTGTTCTATTTACAGCAACTGTTTTATTTACGTTTTTACAAAGATGGTATCATCCCCCGTTTACCAGTATTTATGGATTTGCGCAATATTTTCTAATCGGCATTCTTTTAGCCGACTTTTACGTAAGCAATACTGCCGCTGCTTTATTTAATAAAAAATGGATGGTTTTTCCTGCAATAATTTGTCTTCTACTGATTTTATATCTGCCAATTAAAGTGGTCTTTTTACCTGTTAAAATTGCTCCCGGTTCTCTTGATAGCTTTTTTTTCGCAAGACTATGTTTCCCCTTCCTGTTAGGTTTGTTTTATTACATTGTTTTAAAAAACGACCTCGTCAGGCGCGTATTCAGTTATAAATTCATCCCGGTTATAGGAGGAATGTGCTATTCTGTTTACCTGCTCCATTATACTATTATTTCCTTATTTGGAAGGTTTACTCTTGGGTTTCATATAACAAGCCACTACTTACCTAATCTTATATTACAAATCGTATTATTAGGCATACCTGTACTTGTAATATCATCCGTTTTTTATTTTTATATTGAACGGCCATTCATGTCAGGTAAATGGCTGGATATGCTTATTAAAAAAGATAAAAAAGAGGAAGGAACAAATATGCCTGCAGAAGAAGCCATAGTTAAAAAGAAAGATTCATGATAAATTGATACTGTGAAACCTAATGAACGTTGACAAAACATTACACTTCCCTGCCATTGCGTCACTGCAAAATAATTTTTCAGGCTTTTTACCGTTTAATTATCTTTTTTTCTTTTCACAATCCACACATTCTTTGTAACTTTACACGACCGCAACAGCTAATTTCATCCATGATTTACCGCTAATATCCTAACTGCTGGTCATTTCAAAACCTCTGCAATGCATCTTTTTGCTACAGGCAGGGCTTTTGATTTTTGAATTTTGACTTTTGAATTAAAACAGCATTATGACCAAGTATATTTTTGTAACCGGTGGTGTTACTTCATCTTTAGGAAAAGGAATTATTGCGGCATCATTAGCCAAGCTGCTGCAGGCGAGGGGATTTACTACAACGATCCAGAAATTCGATCCATATATCAATGTTGATCCCGGCACCCTCAATCCGTATGAGCATGGCGAATGCTATGTAACGGAAGACGGGGCAGAAACCGATCTTGACCTTGGGCACTATGAGCGCTACCTGAACACTTTCACATCCCAGGCCAACAATGTTACTACCGGCCGCATATACCAGCATGTAATTACCAAAGAGCGCGAAGGCGCATACCTCGGAAAAACTGTCCAGGTAATACCACATATTACTGATGAAATAAAAAGGCGCATGTTATTGCTGGGAGAAGACAACCAGTACGACATCATTATTACGGAACTTGGCGGCACCGTAGGCGACATAGAATCACTGCCTTATATAGAAGCTGTCCGCCAGCTTAAATGGGAAATGGGGACGGAGAACTGCCTTGTTGTGCATCTGACACTGATACCATACCTGAAAGCCGCTAAAGAACTGAAAACAAAGCCTACACAGCACTCCGTGAAAATGATGAGTGAAAACGGGCTTTTGCCTGATGTACTTGTTTGCCGCACGGAAGAACCGCTCAATAAAGAAATTAAAAGAAAAGTCGCCCTCTTCTGCAACGTAACCCAGGATGCCGTTATAGAGGCCCTGGATGCAGATACCATTTACGGTGTGCCGTTAGAAATGATGCGCGAAAAACTCGACATCATCTGCCTTGAAAAAATGCAACTGCCATTAGGCATAGAACCGGACCTGAGCAAGTGGAAGGAGTTCCTCAACAAACTTCGCTACCCGAAAAGCAAAGTTACGGTAGGACTGATTGGCAAGTACGTGGAACTCCAGGACGCCTACAAATCCATACTGGAAGCGTTGATACACGCGGGCGCTATGAATGAATGTAAAGTGGAAGTGCGCAACATTCACTCCGAATATCTTACTAAAGAAAACGCGAAAGATAACCTGCATAACCTTGATGCAATACTTGTGGCGCCGGGATTCGGGAGCCGCGGTATTGAAGGGAAAATAGATTCCATACGCTTTGCACGTGAAAATAAAATACCATTCTTCGGTATCTGCCTCGGTATGCAGATGGCCTGTGTGGAATTTGCCCGTAATGTGCTCAATATGCCCAAAGCCCACTCTACCGAAATGGACCCGGATACCGACCAGGGCGTTATCTGCATGATGGAAGAACAAAAAGCCATAACCCAGATGGGCGGCACAATGCGACTGGGCAGTTATGCCTGCGACCTACAGGAAAACTCAATTACAGCCCGCATCTATGGCAGTACAGCAATCAATGAACGTCACCGCCACCGTTATGAGTTTAACGATAAATATATCGGAGAATTCGAAAACGCCGGAATGATGGCTGTTGGCAGGAACCCTAAAACAAATCTTGTAGAAATAGTAGAACTCAAAGACCATCCATTTTATATAGGCGTTCAGTTTCACCCCGAATATAAGAGCACGGTGGAGAACCCACATCCCTTATTCGTAGCCTTTGTAAAAGCCGCCAAACACGCCCAGGAACAAAGGAACGGTATTGCAAAACGCCCCTTTGAGAAAACACTGAGTAAATAACCCCCCTGCCCCTAAAGGGCAATGTCATTAACTTAATGAATGAAATAGCAATTACCTTAAAATATTTCGCTTTTCAGGCTTAAGTTAATGACATTGAATGACAAATATTTAAAACAAAGAAGCCCCGCAAACTGCAGCGCTTGCTGAATTCAAGCAGCAAATGCAACGTTATGTAAATTTAGCAATTTAATTGGTGAGGTAAAATTGTTCTTTTTTCTAGGCCTGTTGTTGAGCTTTTCTTGCACTTTATCTATCCTGTCCTGCGATATTGCGTTGAGGT
>CAISOH010000175.1 GCA_903887005.1 uncultured Bacteroidota bacterium
AAATTGTGCATTGTTTAATATGCAAGACTTTGCGGCCTTGATTTTATAATTTACTTATTATCAATTCATTAGTCTTGGCGGCTTTGCGCCTTTGCGAGAAACCTATTTTGCACATTTATATCCGGTGTGAAGTATAAATAATCAGGTACGATTTATAATTATTGCTGATTGTCAACTATTTTAATTTAAAAAAGAAATAAAATGCCGCAGCCCATTCTTTTTTTATGCCGGAGGCATGACCTATTGTAGAATAATGGTTATCCTGAACTGTACCGTCGCTTTTTATATACCCTATAGTGCTGTAATGACTATCCTGCACTGTACCATCGCTTTTCACATACCCTATCGTGCTGTAATGATTGTCCTGCAGGGTACCATCGCTTTTTATATAACCAATGGTGCTGTAATGGCTGTCCTGCACCGTACCATCGCTTTTGAAATAGCCTACTGTTGTGTAATGGCTGTCTTGTATGGTACCGTCAGATTTAATATAGCCTGTATTGGAATAATGCCCGTCCTGCATGGTTTGTCCATACAATGCGCTGAAACCGCAACAAATCCAGACAATCAAAAATATCCTTTTCATGCTCTTTGAAAGTAACAGGTCAAAACTGATGGATTTGGCAAGGTGCTTGAGATGTCCCACATCTTAAAGATGTGGGACATCTATGCACTATGTTATTTAACGAACCAATACTAATTCTTTACAGGCAGATAACCATAGTTCTTCCCATACTCCATACTCTGCTGAAAGAAGTTATCCGGGTATTCCACTTTTACATCCGTAATGTCGCTGCCATTCATTACAGGCACTAATTTCGGCTGAATAAATCCCTTGTATGGTTTAATGTTCAGCTTTGCAAAACGCTCCAGCACTTCTTTATGCAGTACAGCATCCACCTTTACACCATAATTTTCCACCAGGTTTTTACCGGCTTTATAATCTCCTTCTGATTTTATGCGTTGTATTTCTTTCAGCAGTTGCCCGAATAGTTCACGTAATTTGGTGTAATCATTCACCTGCACATAAGTCTTGCCATCTTTCTTTACAAAAGCTACCACATTGTCCTTTTTACCATGCTCATAAGCCCAATGAGCCACCAGCGCACGATTGCGCATATGCGCCTCTTCCAGTTGTTCTCCGGGCTTCAGGCGCGTAAGCTGTGTCATCAGGCCATTCATCATGTAGTTATCATACCCGGCCTTGCCAACTTCCATATCAGGCATGACGCCAATATCCAAAAGCTTCTTATCCAGGATATAGTAAAGCCCAACCAGATCTGCACGGGCTTCTTCGAGGCAGCTTGCATAGTTCTTGAGTGTCTTATCTGTCGTCTCAATGCCCTGGTTTATCTGTCCGGAAGCATGGCCGATACACTCATGCATATCGGTATGCAGGTCACTTGCAAGAGCTCCATGTTTTTTCAGGCGCTGTATAACAGTATCATTTACCCCAAATTCATCATTCATACCACTTTTCGCACCCATTACATTGTAGGAGTGAACAATATTGGATAATGATACTGATTTGGAGCCATGCTCCTTTCTAATCCATTCTGCATTCGGCAGGTTAATGCCAATGGGTGTACTTGGCGCGGCATCCCCACTCTCTACTATAACCGTAATCGCTTTCCCTGTAATGCCTTTCACCGTTTTCTTTTTGTGCTCAGCAGCTATCGGCGAATTGTCTTCAAACCACTGGGCCTCTTTTGCGATTGCTTCAATACGCTTTGTTTCCTCCAAATCTTTCAATGAAACAGTGCTTTCATAACTACCCTTCTTGCCAATGGCGTCCAGGTACACTTCTATAAATCCATTTACCGCATCAATACGGGCTTTCGATGTGGTGTCAACCCAGGCAATATTATAGGTATCCCATATTTTCAGATCTCCGGTCTTATAATACTGCACCAGCAGTTCAAGTGATTGTTTCTGCACACTGTCTTCCGCTACTGATGAAGCTTTTTCTAACCAGCCAACGATACGGTCTATGGCTGCGCCATACATACCGCCGCTTTTCCACACCTTCTCAACAACTTGTCCGTTCTCCTTCATCAGCTTGCTGTTAAGCCCCCACGATGGTGCATTTCCTTTAGTATCAAATTTTGAATAGAAGGCTTCTACTTCTTTCTGGCTTACACCTTCATAAAAGTTATTGGACGAATTAACCACATTATCAATATCAGGCCGTTGGTCCACCACCTTAGGCTCAAAGTTCATATCAAACACAACAGGCTTTATCCGTGTCAGAAAGGCATCAACGCTCTCCCCTTTTTCTTTTGGTAATACAGCGGTATCGCTACTCTTTACAGCGCCTGCAAAAAATTCAAACGAACACTCGGGAATAAATTTTATGTTGCTATAATGATGATGATTGCCATTGCTGAACCAAAACCTGCCGCAATACACTTCAAATTTTTTCCAGTCATCGGCATTCATATTGCCTTTGTAGGTGCCATAGACCGTTTCTAAGGTCTTACGAAGCAGTAAACCATACTTGCTCTTCTGGTCATAAATAATATCTCTGCCGCATAATGCCGCTTCATAGAGATAGTACGAAAGTTTCTTCTGCTGCAGGCTTAACGCGTTAAAACCCGGCACCTGGTAGCGAAGTAACTGGAGATCAGCGAAAGCCTGCGCCTGCACATTAAAAGTGCTGTCATTACCATCCGCCTTAGCGGTGGTGTCTGATTTCGTTTGAGTATTAGCGGCAGGATTATTATTACAGCTGCTATTGAATAATTGTGCGCTCATTGCTATAAAAGGTATTGCCCATTTAAGGCTGATTTTATGTCTCATTAGTAAATTAATTAATTATTCGCTTAAAAGTACTTTAATCCCACCATTTTTAGAAATAGTATAACAATTATCCCCCCATATTCCCCCTGACGCTATCATTACATCCGTTATTTTTGCGCCAATTATGCGAAAAAGTGCTTTTTTGTTTATTTCTCTTTCTATACTTACTCAAATCAGTTGCAATAACAGGGACAGAGAAAAAGAATTTCCTAAACCCGGAACCACTATTTCTTCTATGGAAATGCCCATTACGGATGACCCTTTGAACAAGTTTATTTTTTCCATTAAAGTAATAGCCGACAGCAATATCAAAGCAGGTGTGTATGATGTTGATGTTGACTATGGCCCGAATTTCGCGGAAGGTACATTTACTATGCCGAAGGGCGGCGAAGACCTCAAACCTGTTATCAGGAAAGGGGCTGCACCCTATACCTATATTATTGGATTCAAAGTAGCAGGAGATACTACATTTTATGATTATTTTGAAGTAAGCAGCAGCCGGACGAATACAAAAATGCAGTACATCAGGGCCTATACTTTCTGATACCGGAAACCAGATATCTGATTACTCAAACCGGGCAGGAGGTGAGGGATTATTTTCCTTATCATCTTCTCACACTTCCGTACATGACTTTATCCCACTTGTCAAATAACTCCCTGATAAATTTCAATGTCGGTTTACCAGTTATACTCCGGCTTATCGTACTCATTAACCTTTCATGATGTACCTTGTTCTTGCCTGATACCTCCCTACTGTAAAGCGTATTCGGGACTTCCACTCTATAGCGCATATCCATGCCTGACACACCATACAAAAAGAGCCGGTGTATTAAACCGGCTCTTTTCAACTCTTATGCTTTTAATAATTACTGCTCTATCACCAAGTGGAATACCTGGTTGCCGGCTTCTGAACGCACGTTCAGTAAATACATGCCATTGGCTAGCGT
>CAISOH010000176.1 GCA_903887005.1 uncultured Bacteroidota bacterium
ACCTCAACGCAATATCGCAGGACAGGATAGATAAAGTGCAAGAAAAGCTCAACAACAGGCCTAGAAAAAAGAACAATTTTACCTCACCAATTAAATTGCTAAATTTACATAACGTTGCATTTGCTGCTTGAATTCAGCGTCCAAGATTTTAGGCTTGTTGCTGTTTTTATTTTTAACTCCATCTCAAACCAAATCCCAAATACTGCCAAGGGAGGGTTGCAACCTTCATTACAGGCTCATCGGCTTTTCATTTCCTGCAAAAATAAACGAGGTTTATTCCTGCAAACTTGAAATTGCATCAGGCTATTTTATTTCAGAAGATTCATTTAAAAAGAACATTGTAAAAAGATGCTCTTCAAAAGAAAACAAGATAATAGCCGAAGTTCCTTCTTTTGGCACCCGATATACCTGGCGCGTAATATATACCGGCAAAAAAATAACTTCAACAGGTTTATTTCATTTTAGCACATTAATTAACCCGAATGTTGACACTAACGTTACACGCTTCAGAATTCTGGTCGCCGCTGAAAAATATAAAGACGCTTATGTTTTTTTAGATGGGGCCCAAACACTTTACGATATGAACGGGCATCCGGTATGGTATGTGCCTGACAACGAACTGTCAGGTGACGGGACTACTCATTTACGCGATCTTAAAATTACGCAACAGGCAACTATTACATTCATAAACAAGGCTAACATTTATGAAATAAATTACAATGGCGATGTTTTATGGAAAGGGCCAAATAATGGCGCTGTAAGTGGGGCTAATGTGGAAGCTTATCATCATGAATTTACCCGTCTGTCCAATGGACATTATATGGTGCTGGGAATGGAATCCGTTTTATGGGACAGGAAACAACCATCTCCAAGTGATATTAACTTACAGCCAGTTTCCGTATCTGCAATCAAAGATGAAATAAATAAACCTGCTAACCGGAAAACACCGCTCGGAACGATTATAGAATATGATGAAAAAGGAACTGTAGTCTGGTCATGGAAATCTTCTAACTATTTTACAACATCTGACCTTAATTACTACAACGACCCGCTAAATATGGCAATTATAGATCCCCATAGCAATTCATTTTTTTTTGACGAAAAAGAAAAAGTCATTTATGTAAGCTATAAAAACATCAGCAGGGTAATTAAAGTCAAATACCCGGAGGGAACAGTTATAAACACTTATGGAGAAATTTATAAACCTGGTGTACCCGTAAAAGGAAACGGTATGTTTTGCGGCCAGCATTCCGTCAGGCGATCTCAAATAGGGTGTTTATTCCTGTTTAACAATAATAATTGCGATTCCGGGCAGGCCTCCCCTAAGATCAAAAAGTTCCTGGAGCCTGCTAATGAAAACGGGCAGCTCAAAAAAATCTGGGAATACGAATGTACAGTTGAGGGCGATTTTGCAAGAAGATTTCCATCCGGCGGTAATGTTATTGAATTACCCGATCAGTCAGTATTTGTATGTATGAGCGGGCTTTACAGCAAAGTATTTATTGTAAGTAGTGATAAACAAATTTTATGGAGCGCTTTGCCGGAAAAATGGGACCCATCTGAAAAAAAATGGAACGTTTGTAGCCAATACCGTGCAAGTATCATCCCAGGCAGGAAAGAACTGGAACGTCTTATCTGGAATGATGAGAGAAATAATCTATCAGGCAAAACTGCACAAAGGCCATGATAATACATTGGTCACAGCCTTAACCTATGACCAAAAATATTTACATCCAGTTAATAAATATCTTTTAAACAAACTCATTTATAGGTATTTATACCTATAACTATAAGGCGGATTTTACTAAATTTACAATTCACTCCAAATCTAATATTTTTCATGTCGAGGATTTTAGGCATGTTATTGTTTTTATTTCTTACTCCATCTCAACTTAAATCCCAGATACAACCACGGGAAGGTAGCAAGCTGCATTACAGGCTCATAGGCTTTTCATTTACCCCGAAAATTAAACAGGTTAGTGCCAAACTGGAAATTGCAAAAGGCTATTATAATTCAGAAGATTCATTTAAAAAGAATATTGTAAAAACACTGTCTTCAAAAGATAACAAAATAATAGCCGAAGTCCCTTCATTCGGCAGCCAATATACATGGCGTGTAACTTATAAAAGCATAAACATAACTTCAGAAAAAACCAGTTTATATCATTTCAGTACATTAACTAACGGAAATGTGGATACAAACATTACCCGCTTCCGGATCCTGCATACGGCTGAAAAATATAAAGATGCTTATGTTTTTTTAGATGGCACCAGGACGCTTTACGATATGAACGGGCATCCGGTATGGTATTTACCGGATGTGGAGGGATCTGATGGCGGAAGTATTGATATTCGTGATCTTAAAGTTACACCCCAGGGCACTATTACATTTATTGACAACATAAACATATACGAAATAAACTACAATGGCGATGTTTTATGGAAAGGGCCGAATAATGGCAAAGTAAGTGGAGATTCACTGGAGCATTACCATCATGAATTTACACGTCTCAGAAATGGCCATTATATGGTGTTAGGAATGGAATACGTGACATGGGATAAGGATCTGAAATTCTCAGAAGGCGGTAATTCACTGTCTCCTTCCAATGCAGGAATGAACGTAAAAACAGATACTCCACATAAATGGAAATCGCCTTTCGGAACAGTAATAGAATATGATGAAAAGGGGAACGTTTTCTGGTCGTGGAAATCTTCAAATTATTTTATAGCCTCTGATATTATGTATTACAACGACTCATTAAAAAGTCCGTTTATGGATGTGCATGACAATTCATTCTTTTTTGATGAAGAGGCTAAAGTCATTTATATAAGTTACAAAAAACTCAGCAGGATAATTAAAGTGAAATATCCCGAAGGAACAGTTATGAACACTTATGGCGAAATTTATAAGCCGGGTGTTCCGATAGCCGGAAACGGCTTGTTTTGCGGCCAGCATGCAGTCAGGCACTCACAAACCGGGTGTTTATTCCTGTTTAACAATAATGATTGTAATAACGGGCACACTCCTAAAATCAAAAAGCTGCAGGAACCTACTAATCATGGAGAACAGATTAAAAAAATATGGGAGTATGAATGTACTATTGAAGGTAATTATCCCGGAAAATTTCACACCGGAGGGAATGTAATAGAATTACCGGACCAGTCATTATTTGTTTGTATGGGTTCCAGCTACTGTAAGGTATTTATTGTAAACCCGGAGAAAAAAATACTATGGAGCGCACTGCCCGAAAAATGGAACCCATCAGAAAAAAAATGGAACGTATGTAGTCAATACCGGGCAAGTATCATCACCAACCGGAAAGAGTTGGAACAACATATCTGGAACGAAGAGAAGAGCATAACCTTACAAGTTCAATAAGCGGCAAAATAATTCCTGTAATATGATAGGCTTTAAGACATTAATGCTGAATCATAACTATTCAGTGCTGCTGAAAATAATGATACCATCCTAATCCGGCCTGGCGCAGTGCTCCAACAAAACACTTGTATCTATAATAACGTAAGTTAGACGGTTTATTGTTTGAAATTCAACCAATAGTAGATTAAAATCCCGATAGGGATGACATTATTATAGAAAATAAAAATGATAAATGGCAAAACCCTCTGAAAGGGTGACATAAAACACAGGTTATAGATAGTTGCAACTTATTGGTTTTCAGTGACTAGACCTCCGAACTCATGTTAACTTAAGCCCTGAAGGGCCTCAAGGGGCGGAATATATTAGCGATGGGCAACGCCCATCGGTTAAATGAAAAAAATACCGTTAAGCCCTCAAGGGGCGGAATATATTAGCGATGGGCAACGCCCATCGGTTAAATGAAAAAAACACCGTAAGCCCTCAAGGGGCGGAATATGTTAGCGATGGGCAACGCCCATCGGTTAAATGAAAAACACCGTTAAGCCCTGAAGGGGCGGAATATATTACCGATGGGCAACGCCCATCGGAACTGTAATCAGGATAAATTAGTGCATCTATTAATTGCCCGATCACTATTTGGATTTCGGTCATGGCCCCTCATAAAATAATCAAATATTATATTTTAGGACATTGCGTCATAATCAAATTCAATAAAAATAAATTATCCAAATAATTTGGAATTGTCAATATTATTGTTTACATTTGTTGTGAAATTAGAGTGTTATTACGATATTTGAAATATTATAAAAATCATCAAAATATCACAGCGCAGGAAATTGGCAAGAAAAGCGCAACAGTACGCAAAAAATGCGCAAGAATTTGTGGATAATTTTTGCCTATTTAATTGATTATCAATGACAAACCAATTTTAATCACCCTAAAAAAAAATTTCAAGATAAATTGCGCAAGAAGATACTGTTTGTAAATTTATTATAATATCAGCTCGGCGGAATTTTTATTGATGATTAGTAGATCTCTCAAATCCTGGAGGAATGGCACCAATAAATAGGAGTAACCACCAATGCACCAATCTATGCCGTGCTAGGTATAACCTGTAAAATAATACAGAGTCTATCCCGGATTTTCGAGATAGCCTCTGTATTATTTTTTAATTCCTAATCTTACAACTATTATTCAACCACAAAATGGAACACATTATGCTCATTGGCTGAACGCACATTCAATATGTACATCCCGCTGGCCAATCCATTGCTCATCTGTACCTGCTCATTTAATTTACCATCGCGGGCCATTACTTTATTGCTGTACACAACCTGGCCAAGCATATTCGATATTTCCAATGATACCTCTTCATCAATACCTGTACCAATGGTGCCCTTAATTATAAACGTACCATTGTTTGGATTTGGCATCACCCTGATATCACTGCCTTTGCCGGCCTGGTCAACTCCAAGACTGTGAATGTTCATGATCACAGAATGAGATGTTGGCAAACCGCCGCAATCCCCGCTACCCGTTACTATGCACGTTACAGAATCCTTATTGAACAGATTGCTTGTTTTCAGGGTATTCGCTGTCTCTCCCAATAGCGGTGTACCATTTAACACCCACTGGAAAGTGGGGGCTGGCCCGCCATTTGAACTTATTACCACCTTCAATGTAACGGGCTGACCGATTACCAATGCGCCCGATGGTGTAGCTGTTATTGAAAACACAGGCGCTAATGGCGGCTGTACTACCATCGTTACACTGTTGCCTCCTGATGGCAGCAACGCACATGGGTCATTACTGGTCATCGTCACAGATACCATATCATTATTGACCGGCACATATGAATATGTAAGTCCTGCACCTTTAACAGTACCTCCTACGCTCCATGAATAAGTTGGAGCCGATCCGCCAAATGCAGGGGATACTGCACCGAATGTCACCTTCGTACCCTTACATACTGTAGCGCCAGGGTCTTCAGATATTGATACCGATGGATTGCCCGTTGGATTTACCGTCATCACCACTGAATTACTTACCGCAGATGGTAAAGCGCATTGTGCACTGCTCGTCATGATTACTTTTACAATATCCCCTGTTTTTGCAGGTATGTAACTATAGAACGAATCCATGCCTGTTACTAAGGTACCGTTCACAAACCATGCATACACGGGAGTTAAGCCACCGTTCACAGGAATAGCAACAAATGAATCTGCAGCGCCTTCGCATACCGTAAACCTTGTTATTCCTTTTATAACGATTTCACTCACGCTGACAGATGGAATAACTATCGGGATGATGTTCACTATTGCATTGGATAACATATTGGACGTACAGCCGGTAGCCGCATTTACTGCCTGTACCGTATAGGTGCCTGCTGCCGTTTGTACTCCAAGGTCAAGGCTGCTGCCGCTACCCCATGCAGGGAAACCGACTGCAGTACTGCCTAAGTATAACTGGTAGGTAATTCCTAAATCTGAATTTTTAAGCCTGATATTAACTCCCGTACCGCCGGCGCAATAACTGCCACCGCCCAGTACACTGTCGGCTGTTGGTAATGGATTGATGGAGACCATGGCCGAAGACAGCATGTTCATTGAACAGCCCGTAGTCGTATTAACAGCTACTACCGTATAACTGCCACCTGCCGTCTGAGCTCCAAAATCAAGAGCTATGCCTGTGCCTGTTACAGGCGTGCCTGTAATGACGCCGCTGTTATATAACTGGTATCCGGTACCAACATTGGAACCGCTCAGGAAGATATGTTCGCCGGAGCCGCCGGAGCAATAGCTGCCACCGCCGCTTACCGTATATACCAATGGTAATGGATATGCGTTGATTACCGCGCTGCCCGACATTACCGCTGTGCATCCGCTTACCGCATCTGTAGCCATAACTGTATAGGTGCCCGCAGCAGCCTTTATACCAAAGTCAAGCGCGGAACCTGTGCCGGCAACGGCACTGCCTACCTTCGTCGTTCCGTTTAATAACTGGTAATTGATGTTGATATCCGACATGTTCAGACCAACATCCATTCCGGCGCCACCGGCGCAGTAATTTCCGCCTCCGGTCACTGAATAAGCATTGGGCAACGGATTTACATTGATTGTTTCACTGCCCGACATATTGATGCCGCACGAGGTAACCGCATTGGCTGCAATAACCGTATAGGTGCCTGCTACCGTCTGCAATCCGAAATCAAGCGCAAGGCCACTGCCATGTGTTGTTCCTCCTACGGGCAGCGTACCATTGTATAACTGGTAATTGATCCCTATGTTAGACGCGCTTAAACCAACATGTACACCGGTAGTCCCTGCACAATAGTTGCCGCCGCCGGTCATTGTATATACCGTAGGCAGAGGAGTAGTATTTACAGAAACGCTGCCGGTCATATTGTTCGTACAGCCAGTAGCTACATTCGTGGCTGCTACTGTATAATTACCTATACCTGTCTGTAAACCAAAATCCAGCATTCCGCCGCTGCCTGCAAGCGGGCTGACACCGGTCAGCACAGCTCCGTTCAGGTACAACTGGTAATTAACACCCGGCTCAGAAAAGGACAGCCCGACTGACTGGCCCAAACCACCAACGCAATAACTGCCACCGCCGATAACCGTAAACGCTGTAGGCAATGGATTGGATGTTGCCAGAACACTGTTGGACATCGCATTCGTACATCCGGTACCAGTATTAGTTCCGATAATGGTGTAAGTCCCCGCTGTTCTCATTCCGAAAAAGAGGGATAAATTCGTACCCGGAAGATTAGATAATGGACCCGTTACAGCAACTCCGTTCTGGTATAACTGGTAATTAACACCAATATCTGAAGCGGAAAGCTTAATATCAATACCTGTGCTTCCTGTGCAATAGTTGCCTCCGGGAGCTGTCGTTAATACAGCATATGCCGTGGGCGCCGCATTCTTTGTAACCGTAACGCTGCCGCTCATATTATTGCTGCAGCCGGTCAGGCTACTGGTGGCAACAGCCGTATAGGTACCATTAGGTTCAAAACCAAAATTGAATGAAGAACCTGTTCCGGTAGCGCTACCAACAGGTGTAATGCCATTAAATAACTGGTAGGTAGTGCCCGCGTCGGAGCCGGTTAAGCCAACAAGGCTGCCACTGCCACCTGCACAATAACTGGCAGGGCCGGTAATTGTCATTAAATATGGCGTTGGAAGGGGGCTGACAGCTATTGTGGCGCTGCCGCTCATATTGCCAACACAACCCGTATATGTATTGGTACCGGTTATCGTATAAGTTCCCGGTGCAGTTTTTAATCCGAAATCAAGCGCTCCGCCTGTGCCCGATAAACTGTCAACAAGGGTACCGCTTTTGTATAATTTATACAGGATACCTAAACTCGAAAAACTCAGGCTGTCGTGTACACCAACACCACCGGGGCAATAACTGCCACCGCCCGTTACTGGGTATGGAGCAGGCACCGAATTAATGGATACCAGCACACTGCCAGACATATTCTTGGTACATGAAGTGACTGCATTCTTCGCAACTACCGTATAGGTGCCTGCCGTAAATACCAATCCAAAGTCAAGCCCTGAACCTGTACCTGATTTTACAATTCCTGTCGTTATACCACCTGCAAATAACTCATAATTAATCCCCAGGTCCGAACTGTTGAGCAACACATGGACACCGGCACCTCCGGCGCAAAAACTACCGCCATTAGTTACAGATACCGTATAGGAATTGGGTAATGGATTGATACTGATGCTGACGCTGTTAGACATAGGTCCGCTGCAGGTAGTAATTGTATTCGTACCAACTATAGTATAAGTACCTGCTCCGGTATATAAACCAAAATCAAGCGCACTGCCGGTGCCTGTAAGAGTCGGGCCTACCTGTAATGCACCGTAAAATAACTGGTAACTGATACCGGCATCGGAATTACTTAACTGAATATCAAGGCCTGTTCCGGTTGCACAAAAACTACCGCCACCAGATACAGTAACCGTATAAGGATTAGGTAACGGATTAACAGTCATTGAAGGGCTGCCAACCATATTTACAGGACAACCATTTGTGGCATTGGTAGCCTTTACTGTATATGCTCCTGCGAGTGTTTTTAAACCAAAATCAAGAGGAGAACCTGTACCTGCAATAGCGCCTCCCAAAGTAAGGCCCACATTATACAACTGGTAATTAACTCCGGGATCTGTACCGCTCAGCAAAACATGGGCCCCGGGAGCGCCGGAACAAAATATGTTAGTACCTGCCGGTATAGACGTTGTATAAATTACAGGTAAAGGATTGACTGTTTGCGTTTGCATAGCCATGCAACCTGTAGCAGTCACCTGGTAAGTAATAATAGAGGAACCAGATGCAACACCATTAACAATACCGGTGGTTGCACCGATAGTTGCAACAGTAGTAGTTCCGCTGCTCCATTTACCGCCGGGGGTAGCGTCGCTTAATGTATTCGTAAGGCCCACACATGAATTTATGGTACCTGATATTGCAGCAGGTAAATTATTTACAGTAATGAGCTTTGAAGGGTTTGCAAAACCACAGCTTACAACATAAGAATAGCTAATAGTAGTAGTACCTGCAGATACACCGGTTACAACTCCTGAAGTTGGATTAATGGTTGCAACAGCAGTATTGGAGCTGAACCATGCACCGCCTGGTGTACTGGTTGTGGTATAAGAAGTAGGTACGGATACACATGCCAGGGAAGGCCCGGATATAGGGCCATTAAATGGTATAGAACATAACACAGTAATGGATACGGAACCATTGCCGGTAGCTCCGGAATAACCCTGTGTATGAATTACTGAAGAGCACAATGTAGGATCTGTATAAGAAGATCCGCCACCGCTGCCACCAGATGTGCCGGAACCGCTATTTCCACCCCAGTAACCGCCGCCGCCACCGCAATAAGAACCACGGGGAGCGCCAACACCTAATGATCCAGCTCCACCAACTGGGCCAGGGCCGACCTGAGTACCGCCCGAGCCGCCGGTACCACCATAGGTAGGATAAACATAGCCCGTGCCGCCGGTTAGGCCACCACCTGCGCCGCCGGTACCATAATAATCAGCGCCGCCGCCGCCGCCGCCGGCTACTACTACCCGGTTTGTGGAAGTATATGGCAACACCTGCGCGGGAGAACCGGATATTGTACCAGCAGCTAAGCGTATATCAGTGCCTCCACCGCTTCCGCCGGCACAGCTGCCACTGGAAACGCCTCCATTAAAGCCACCGGTTTGTGCAGTACAATTACTACAGGTTTCACTCCCTCCTGCGCCTCCTACATAAATATATAACGTCTGGCCGGGCGTAACCGCCAGGGTACATTGCACGCGCCCCCCAAGGCCATATGCCACTGAGTTGCTGCATTGCCAGTAAGGATAACCACCTACGCCGCCAATAGCATCAATACCAAGATTTGTAACCCCAGGCCCCACTAAATAGGTCTGTTGCCCGCCGGTATAGGAAAAAGTAGTGGTTTGAGCAAACGAGCTCACATTCCATCCTGCTAATAGAGCTAACAAGACTACCAGTTTTGAAAAGTAGATTTTTTTCATAAAAAAATACGCGTTTAAAAATGTTCGGTAATTCTTCCTTAATAACTTAAAATTAATATTGACAGTACATATTCCCTCATTAAAATCCTCTATCGGCAAGCCTCTTAGCACTTTATCCACTCCATTTCACCAACTCAATTCCCATCAACCTGCACTTGTTAAATTACCTATAATTAAGTAATAAAAACATCGTGAAAACACTATAATAATAAATTTTAAAAGGTAAATTTAACAAAATAATTTGATAATAGACAGTTTAGGTAAAAAAAATTTTATTGTCTTTTTGATATTTTTATTATTAAAACATATAATAGTAATTAGCCTCCCTTTAAAAGGCGTAATTATTTGCCGGAATGTTAGTATATCATAAAGATATTTTTTTAATTACTCCATAAAAGACCGGCTAGTAACCCATAATCCCCCCTTTAGGAACGCGGATAAAGCATTTATGCGACATAGATTCGTGCATGGGATATGTAATTGTGTTGAGAAAGATGCTTTTTGGACTGATTATGCGCTTTATGTCAAAGCTTCAGCTTACAGAAATAAGCCGCATTGGCAATATTATTATAGAAAACATAATATAAAAACAAGTGAAATCCGGAAAAGTGGCATTAATAGTTCACTTGAAAGAGAATAAATAATGATGCAATTATGCCTGGGAACTCATCTTAATCTACCTCAATTTCAATATTATATGGACTTACTCATTGTGAAGACCGCAGAGTTTGAGCATTCCAGATAAGTCGTTCCAGATCTTTACGGCTGATAATATTTGCCCTGTATTCATAAATTGGCACCCACCTTTTCTCAGTCTCTATGTATCTTTCCGGGAGTGCACTCCAGAAGACTTTTTTCTCCCGGTCAACAATAAACAGCTTACTGTATTTGCTTCCCATATTTACAAACAGCGAACGATCCGGCAGTTCTATTGCATTGCCGCCCATTGCAAAGTTTTTATTAAATTTCCCTTCAACCGTACAGTTAAATTCCCATACTTTTTTAAGGGTGTCAGACAGCGAGACCGGTTCCTGCATCATAACGACTGTTGGAAGTGCATCAGGAAGGCAGGAATTGTTGTTAAAGCAGAGTAAATATCCATCCTCAGTCATGCCAATGTTATGCTGGCCGCAAAACAGTCCCGCACCTGTTCCCTTTACTCCGGGCTTGAAAATTTCCCCATAAGTTCGCAGTATTTTCCCGCTTGGGTACTCAATTTTGATTATCCTGTTCAGGTTCCTGAAACCCATATAAATAACCTTATTTTTTTCATCAAAGAAAAAGGCATTGTCATGTGCATCAAATTTTTTATTGGAATCAGTTGGATTATAGTAAGCAAAATCAGACTCCATCAGGTACTTTGAAGTTTTCCATGACCAGATTGCATTGCCCTTTTCATCATATTCTACTATACCTCCAAATTTCCCCAATTTATATCCATTTCTTTCTGTTTTATCTTTATCATCAGAAAATATAATATAACTACTATCTTTCGATACAACCGACTTGCACAATAGCAATTCCATTCCCAATATCATATAATGGCCATTGGAAAGCTTCCTGAATTCATGATGATACAACTCACTGTGGGCTGTATCGCCGCTAATCACCCCCTTGTTTGGTGTTTTCCATAAAATATCACCATTAAAATTTATCTCATAAGCAGTCATGCAGATGAAAGTAACAGTACCCTGCGGCGTGAACTCGAGGTTGGCTACGTTACCTCCAAATCCATTTGTATCTGTAATAAACCATACTGCCTGACCATTCATATCATACAGCACTCCGCCAGCATCTACAGCCACATAATCATCTTTGTATTGCTGCTCGGCAGGTTGCAGAATTCTCAGCCGTAATTTAGTCGTATCAACATGAGGGTTCATTTGTGTACTGAAATGATATAAGGTGTTGTTTTCTACAACGGCCTTTTTACCGGAAGAAATAATGCGCCATGTATATTGACTGCCAAATGCAGGCACTTCTGCTATTATTTTATTGCTTTTGCTATCAACAGACCGGATAATTTTTTTCTTAAAAGAATCAGCTTTGTTATAATATCCCGTTGCAATTTCAATTTTATAGCTATTTGCACCTGCTTCTGCCGGAAAAGAAAAACCAATCAGCCGGTAGTTGAGCCTACTGCCTTCTTTGGGTAGAATTTGGGCTCTTAGCTGAACCGGCACTATAAAAAAAAACAGTATAAATAAGCCCTTTGACATAAATACAAGATTTCTAATTCCATGTAAATGTAATCCAAAAACTTTCATTGCATTGGTCAGCTATTTGTTTTTTACATGATTGGATTGTCAATTACAAAATAGGTATTTCAAGAGTATAGTTTATTATTTTTGTAGTAATTAAATTGAAATAATGATAAAAAGCGGATTCAGCAACCAGATTTTTAAACAATTAATTAAGTTTTTGCCTGTAATCTTTACATCTGTCCTGTTACTGGCCGGTTGCAATAACCAGGGGGAAAAGATTCCGGATGTTTCCAATATTAAAGTGTCCTTACAAACCTATCGCTTTGATAAGGACCTGTATGCCGTTGATACAAATCATATTGGGGAAGGATTACAAAAGCTTTCTTTAAAGTATCCCGATTTTCTCAACTTCTTTTTAGATACCATTATGGCTTTTGGCATTAACAGCAATTTTGCGGACAGCAATAAAGCAATAAAGGAAGGGTTAAGGGTTTTTCTCACTTATAAAGATTTTACAGGCCTGGAGAACACTATTAACAAACATTATCCCGACACAAAAGAAACAGATAATGAACTGGAAAAAGGCTTTCAGTATATGAAGTACTATTATCCCGATTTTAATCCACCCAAAGTAATTTACGTTTCTTTAGGGTTAAGAAATTTACCCGCCTTTACTATTGATACCGCTATTCTTGGCATATGCCTTGATATGTTCCTGGGAGAAGAATATCCTTATTACCGATCCATTGGCATACCTGCTTATATGGGGTCCCACCTGGCGAAATCATATATACCGGTAGCCGCATTCAAAGTTATCTATTCACATAGTCATCCGTTCATTATGGACGACAGAACACTGCTTGATCTCATGATCCAACGAGGCAAAGAGCAATATTTTTTGCACAAAACTCTGCCACGGACACCAGACTCTGTATTGTTTGGATTCACACAATCACAGGTGGATTGGTGTAATGAAAATGAAGCGATGATCTATAACTTTTTCATTAACCGGAATTTATTGTACAATAAAGAATCCCAGAACATAATACCATACATTAATGACGGGCCATTTGCGCCGGGAATTCCGGCATCGGGAAAAATAAAATCTACACCAGGCAACGTAGGTTCCTGGCTTGGCTACAAAATAGTTTGCAACTATATGGCACAACATCCAAAAGTAACTTTAGAAGAATTATGTAACCAGCAAACTGACCCGGCAAAATTCCTGAATGAAGCAAGGTACAAGCCTAAATAGGTTAATTGGTTAGTAAGTAACTCATGGCATTAATTTTATACATTCTTCTTAAAATTTTATTATGCAAATGAAATTATTTTTTTTACCCGCTTTCATTTATGATAATAAAATCCCTTACAGCCATACTTATCTGAACAGTGCGGGTGTTACTGTATCAAAAGATGTTCCGGGCAACGATTGGGGCTGGATACAGGTAAAACAGGTTTTCACGCTTGGTTTGGAATATAAATTTTAGATGATTATAAGCTTAAAAGGCTATTTTTGTCCGGATAATTTCTGGGATTGTTTTTGAATTTTGAATTTTGAATTTTAAATGTCTGTATCATACCAAATAAAACTGCCGCAATTTGAAGGCCCGTTCGATCTCCTGCTTTTCTTTATAGAGCGGGATGAACTGGATATTTACAACATACCTATCGCCAAAATCACTAACGAGTTTCTCAGTTATATACATTCGTTAGATACTTTGAATATAGAGCTTGCAAGCGAATTTATACTGTTTGTATCCACCCTCATGCGCATAAAGGCGCGCATGTTACTGCCACGCAGGGAAGTTGACGCCCATGGCAACGAAATAGACCCCCGCCAGGAATTAGTGGATAAAATACTGGAGTATAAACGTTTTAAAGAAGCATCGGAAGTGATGATGGTAATGGAAGCTGACCGGCTGATGCAGCAAAAACGCGGCAATATAAAACTGGAAATGGATACCCTTGGCGAGTCTTATTCTGAAGGTACGGAAATACAAACCGTAACTATGTATAAACTGCTGCAGGCTTATGAAAAAGTGATAAAGAAATTTAATGAACGAATGAACAAACCACAGCATGTGGTAGTAAAATATAATTACAGTCTTGAAGGCCAGCGCACTTTTTTGATAGATCATTTGCAGGAAAAAAAGCGTGTACCGTTTGAAATGCTGTTTGCCGGTTGCCAAAACAGGATACATGCCATTTTTACATTCCTTGCAATGCTGGAACTCATACAGCAGAAATTTTTAGCAATTCTGATAGGTACCGGCAGAAACAATTTTATTGTAGAATGGACCCCGGAAGAAGACCGGATTGATGAAGCGCCAATAAACGAGGAAACAAAACCGGAAAATCTGGCACAATAATTGATGTACCTATAGTGTAGTTAGCTACACAAAAATTCCCAAAGAGGCTGTCGGACAGCAAGGCTGGGATTTTTAGTTTTTATTAACAATCCGCAGGAAACCTAAAAATTCTCATGCCTTACTTTGGCGCTTTCCGGAACATTTGGATCTTTTAACGCTGTCATGGCAGCCTGCATGCCCTGTTGCGCCCTTTCATAATCAGGTTTCAGTTTCAATGCTATCTGCCACGCCGCAATAGCATCAGCCAATTGTTTGTTTGAAAACAGCGCGCCCCCCATATTATACCACAACTCAGCATTTGCTGAATCTATTGCGATGCCTTTTTTAAATTCCGCCACCGCTTCAGGGTATTTACCATACTTTCCGTAAGAATTCCAACCTTTTTTCATGTAAAAATCACCAATCAGTTTATACATGCCCGGCAATGTGGGATATGTAGGATAAAGCGCTTTCACTGAATCAAAATTAGGCTTGGCCTTATCAATACTATCTAATTTATACCATGCTATCCCCCTGTTGAGAAAAGCAGCTACGAACTTTGGATGTATTATTAATGCATGATTCAATAATCCTATTGCTTTGTAGAGATAATCATTCTTCACTTTCATATCACTTTGAAGATCGGCAATAGTAATATAGGAGGCCGCAACATTGGCATTCACCAATACGCTGTTTGGCACAACATTAATATCCGCGGCAAAAAGGGTACTGTCATTTTTCCATTCTGCATTACGCGTTATTGTTTTGAAACCGGATAGCACTATAATGATTGCCATAAATGCCAAAAGCGCTCTCTGCCCTGCTACAGCCGGCTTTATCTTTTCTGCTCCTTTAATCAGAAAATAGGCTATTGCTATTGCAAAACCTACAGAAGAATGATAAATAAGCCGTTCGCCCATTGTAGCTCCGATATCGAAAAAGATATTGCACACCAAAGCAAGATGAAGGAAATAAAAAGCTATTGCGAAACAAAGCACATTGCGCTTTTTAAATAATGCGATCATAGCAGCAAAAAGCCCGCCATACACTATGATTGACAACCATACAGAGAGGTTTGAAAAATCCTTATAGGGTATAGAATTGTAAGAATAGTCAGCTGATAAAGGGTGCGGGAACAGAAGCAATTTCAGATAATTCAAAGAGGTGGAAATTTCGGTAGCCAGCTTTTCCGCATACGAAGCAAAAACATATGGATTATTGAGCACTTCGGTCTCGGAATTTTCTCCCATTGGCGATACTATCTGGAACCTAATTGCAAGATAAACCGCTATTACTCCAAGGAAAGGTATAACAGCAATAAGGCTTTTTTTAATGGAGTAATTCCTGAATAAATACAAGGAAAGCGGCAACAGGGCCACCATAGTAATCGCATATTCCTTTGACAAAAACGCAAGAAAATAACAGCCAAGCGAGGCTATCAGCATTTTTATGTCCTTTTTATTCTCTTCATACTTAAAGGCGAAAATAAATGTCAGGCACATAAACAGCAGAGACATAATCTCATCCCGGCTTTTTACATTCGCTACCACCTCCGTATGTATAGGGTGTATGGTGAAAATAATAGCCGCAATAAAGGCCATTAAAGGGTAATTCTTAAATATTATATACCTCAGAAAATAAAGCAGGACTATAAGTGAAGCTATATACCAAAGCACATTAAGTATATGCCTGACATGCATATCGCTTACTAACTTATGTTCCTGGTCACCTCTTACTCCATAAGAAATGTTTTGCTTTAACACACTGTCTATATGGTCTGCTGATGTTGCGCCTAAAAACTGCTGCTCCATAGCGAAAGTAACAATAGACAAAGGACGGTAGCGCCCTCCCGACAACTGATTGATTGTATTCAGTTGCCGGTAATAACTATCATACGCATCCCTTGAAAGAATTTTCGGAATACCCGCAAACCCTTCCTGTACATACTCATTTTTTATGATGACTATGCCATCATCATGAGCAAATTCATTAAAGAAACTATTGAAATAAAATATTAAAGCCAGCAGGGAAATAATTATGGCCTGTACTTTAAAATCATAAATAGTAAAAGGTGGTTTAGGAATCTGCACCTCAGGCATTCCTGCTACTTTAGGTTCCTCCGTTTGCTGAATGATCTCTGCGGGTTTTATTTTCTGTTTTTTGGCCATGGTTATTTTATGATACCCAAAAATAATTATTTATCCTGTTGAAAATATATTATGGGATTAGCACCCGGAAAAATTCTCCACTACCTGTATTAATTCCTCCCTGGCTTTATCAAGGTTATCATTGATAATAATACAATCGAACCTGGAAGCGAATGCCAGCTCATGAGCAGCTTTGTTTACCCGTTCTTCAAGGCTATGTTCCGTTTCTGTACCACGGGCAATCAGCCGCTGGCGTAATACTTCCAGCGAAGGCGCTTCAATAAATATTGTTTTGCAAATATCGGGATACTTATCCCTGATGGCAAGCGCACCGTGCACATCAATGTCCACCAATGGCGATTTACCGGAATCCCAGATTCGCTGCAACTCTGCTTTCAAAGTACCGTAATACTTGCCGGTATAAACCATTTCCCATTCCACAAAAGCATCTTCTTCTATTAATTTTTTAAACCGGTCTTCTTCATAAAAATAATAGTCTCTGCCGTCCACCTCTCCTTTCCTCGGATTACGTGTACAGGCGGATATGGAAAATGCCAGATGCGGACATGCTTCCAGCAAGTGTTTCACCAGCGTGGTTTTACCCGAACCTGATGGAGCCGTGATCACTATTATCTTTCCTGTGGACAAATGAATGCGTTAATTATCTGCGAATAACGCAAAAAAAAACGGCTTTTTCTAATTGGAGAACCTTATTTGCTTTTCTGATTTGTTTGAAGTCCTAATATTTCAATGACGATACATTCTGCCACTTTTGTTGGACCTTCCATGAAATATCCTGTTAGTCCAATGTGAATCCATTTTGAATGTGTAATTCGGAATTCAGGATTTAATATCCACATTCTTGCAGTTCCGCTTCTGTTCACTGATTTAGCATTATCAAAAATAACATTCCCATATATATCCTCAAACTCAGGATGAATCATAAAAAGCTGCCGCGGATTAGGATAATCTGGATTGTCATACCAGAAGTCTGATCTATACCCTTGGGCCGGAATGATATTTCGTCCACCCTCTTCCGGATCGTAAAAACGATAACTAACCCGAAAGTCAGCAGGATGCCCAAATTTCTTATCTAAAGTTTCATGCATTCAGATGTATGCTTTCAAATAGAAAACAAATATTACGCCATATTTACTAATGTATGATCTCATACTTGAACCTAATACAATTCCTAACTATAAGTACAAAAGTCGCTTTTTTTTTGAATTTTATTCGAATGAACATTCAATTCGTTTTATAAACACTAATTTCCCGAAATAACAAGCTTATTATAAATCCCGAAATTCTCATCATCAAAACAAACAAAAATTATTTCAGTAAAAGCATCAGGGTATGTCTTGCAAAAATCATTTATAGCTTTTAGCGCTATTTCCGCCGCCAATGGTTTTGGAAAACCATAAACACCCGTGCTGATATTTGGAAAAGCTATTGTTTTGATGTGGTTTTCCATTGCCAGTTGCAGGCTATTGTGATAGGCATTATGCAACAACTGATTTTCATTATTGTTGCCGCCATGCCATACAGGGCCTACAGTATGTATCACATATTTAGCAGGCAGTTTATACCCTTTAGTGATCTTTGCTTCACCTGTTTTGCATCCATTCAGAGTCATGCATTCATCCAGCAACTCTTTTCCTGCCGCCCGGTGTATTGCCCCATCCACGCCGCCCCCGCCAAGCAACGAAGTATTTGCTGCATTTACAATCGCGTCAACATTTAATTTGGTAATATCTCCTTTTATTACACTTATTTTAGTCATAATAGACTTGTTTAATGGAAATTGAAGGGAAGTCCCTTTAGTGGTTTGGGGTTTTTAAATTTAATTCTTTCGCTTTCTCAATCAGCAATGCATAAGCCGCTTCCTGATTATTTGGTATGATCCCATCCAATATCGCTTCTCTTATCGCAGTCTTAAGTACACCTACCTCGCGCGATGGCGTTAAATTGAATATGCGCATGATCTCATCACCGGTAATAGGGGGCTGCCAGTTGCGTATCTTATCGTTTTCTTCTACTTCCCTCAACCGTTGTTTTACCAGCTCAAAATTTTCAAGATAGCGTTTTACTTTCAACCTGTTTTTGGAAGTAATATCACTTTCACAAAGTATCATCAGATCATCTATTTCTTCTCCCGCATCAAACAGCAAACGGCGCATCGCCGAGTCTGTAATATCTTCTTTTGTAAGGCTGATGGGGCGCAGGTGCAGCAATACCAGTTTCGCCACATACTTCATGCGGTCATTCTGCGGCAGCTTCAGTTGTTTAAAGATTTTCGGCACCATCCGCTCCCCTACTACCTCATGTCCATGAAATGTCCATCCATGGCCTTCTTCATAACGCTTGGTTGCGGGCTTGGCTATGTCATGCAGCAGCGCAGCCCAACGCAGCCAAAGATCTTCACTTTTGTCAGCAGTATTGTCCACCACCTGCAAGGTGTGGTAGAAATTATCCTTATGCCCTTTGCCTTCAATGATTTCCACTCCCGAAAGGGCAACCAGTTGCGGGAAAAATTCTTTCAGCAGTCCGCTGCTGAACAACAGATCAAAACCAACTGAGGGTTTCTTTGCAGACATTATTTTATTCAGTTCATCAGTAATACGCTCCTGTGATACAATTTTAATGCGCTCCTTGTTTCTATTAATCGCTTCAAAAACATCATCCACAATTCTGAAGCCATCCAACTGTGTTGCAAAACGAATTGCCCGCATCATACGCAAAGGGTCATCTGAAAAAGTAATGTCAGGGCCAAGGGGGGTGCGTATGATCTTATTCTGCAAATCTTCCACACCATTGAAGGGATCAACCAGCTTTCCAAAGTCATCTTTGTTCAGGCTTATTGCAAGCGCGTTAATAGTAAAATCTCTGCGAAGCTGGTCATCTTCAATAGTGCCGGGCTCCACCTGCGGTTTGCGGGAATCAGTAGTGTATGATTCTTTGCGTGCTCCCACAAATTCCACATCAAAACCTTCATAACGAAACTGAGCAGTCCCAAAGGTTTTAAAAAAATTCACCTGCGGTTTATGAGGAAAAGTAGCAGCAACAGCATGTGCCAGGGCAATGCCATCGCCGGTGCAGACAATGTCCACATCCTTTGTGGGCCTGCCTAAAATCTTATCACGCACAAAGCCACCCACGAGATAGCTGCGCACATCCATTTTTGTAGCTGCCTCACTTACGTGCTCAAATAATTTAAGTTCCTGTTGAGAACAAACAATATCCATAATCGGTGGCAAAGCTATGACATTGGGCGATTCTGTGAATAAATACGTAAATTTGAGTATAAAAATTATTCAGCATGAAAGGAGTAGGTTATTTGACGGATGAAAACAATCATAAAAAAGCGGTTGTTATTGATATAAAAACCATTGAGCGTTACGATGAAGAATTAGAAGACCTGTTTGATGGCATCATAGCTGAATCACGAAAAAATGATGAAAAAGCACCTTTGAAAAAAGTAATAAGCAATTTGAAAAAGGCAGGAAAGCTCAAATCTGAAAGCAATAGCCAAAAAGTAATTGTAAAAAGAGAACATACATTGCAGGAAAAGCTTAATAAAGCAAATCGTTTGTTATCAAGGGTTGTAAATCCCGAAATATTGAAGTTACAGTAATATCATTTGCCAATAGGTGGATATTTATTGCTTTCAACCTATTCTGTCTACCTTATTTTAGCAAACTAATTGAATAAGCTATGGGAAAGTCCGATGAAAAATTTAGAATTGATGATAACCGTTTTATGGCGACTAAAGCCAACCTTAGTAGACAGGGTAACATGCTTGAAGCGGCAAAGCAAATAAGAGATTACGTTGAATCAGGGATGACTCAAGCTGATATTTCCAGAAAGATTGACGCGTCTCCTATGCATGTATCCGATTGTCTGATGCTGCTTAAAAAAGCGACTAAAAAGATCATTGAGTGGATTGAAGGAGGTCAAATTACGGCTTCCCTAGTTGTCGAAATGCTTAAAGTTATCCATCCTTTAGAAGTGGAAAATGCAATAAAGCTAACATTGGCTAAACGAGAATCAACAGAAGAACCAAACGTTTCAGGTAAAAAACAGGTTAAACCCTTAACGAGATTAGAAATTGAAGAAGTATATGGTTTACCCGTGACTCCCAAAAGCAAAAAAGAAAATTCAATTCCAAACAAAATAAATAACATAACACAGAAATCTGCAACAAACTCAATATACAATTTCACAGAAGACACCGACAAACCATTTATTAGTGAAACTGATTTCGACAAAGCAGTTGCTTTGTTAAAACGAAAGAAGAATATCATTTTGCAAGGGCCTCCGGGAGTTGGCAAAACATTCATTGCCCGGAAACTTGCTTATGAAATTATGCATGAGGTGAAAAATGAAAATATTGAAATGATACAGTTTCACCAATCCTACAGTTACGAAGATTTCATACAGGGGTTAAGGCCAACTTCAAAAGGCGGTTTTGAATTGCGAAATGGAATTTTTTACACTTTCTGTCAAAAAGCGTTGAAGCATCCAAAAGAGGAATTCTTTTTTATTATTGATGAAATCAACAGAGGCAATCTGAGCAAGGTTTTTGGTGAGTTAATGATGCTGATAGAAGCTGACAAACGACATGAAAAATATGCATTAAAGCTAACCTATACCGAAGATGAAAAAGACCGGTTTCATGTTCCTGAAAACCTGTTTATAATAGGAACAATGAATACTGCCGACAGGTCATTAGCTATTGTTGATTATGCTTTGAGAAGGCGTTTTGCATTTTTCCCGTTGCGTCCTGACTATGGAGAAACTTTTAAGTCCTTCCTTTCCGAAAAGGGAGTTTCGGATAATCTGGTTGAACACCTTTGTTTATCAATAACAAAAGTGAATAGCAAAATAAAAGAGGATAAAAATCTTGGTGATGGATTTCAAATTGGGCACAGTTATTTTTGCTCATTCAATAAAGGCGACGATGAAAGCAAATGGTGGGATGACATATTGAGTTTTGAATTGCAACATCTGTTAGATGAAATTTGGTTTGATGATTCCGCAAAAGCAACTGAAATGATTAAAATTCTGTCAAGATAATCATGCAGATTCCAATAGAAAATATCTACTATCTGCTTTGCTATGCATGGAACAAACTGGATGAGAAAGACCGTGTTGACGTTGCCATTGACGACAAAACAGAACTGCTTGATTTATTTGCGAAGGTTCTTATCAATGCAAGCAGAATGCTCATTAAACGAGGCATTGACAAAAGCTACATTGATTATACTTCAGAAATAGCCGGGGTAAAAGGGAAGTTAGCAATAAGCCAGACTTTAAAAAGCAATTTACTTTTTAAGCAAAAAACGATTTGCACTTTTGATGAATTTTCCGCGAATATTTTATCTAACCAGATTCTTGTCACTACTATTTACACCCTGATACGAATTAAAGGTTTAGACAATGAACTAAAAGCTGAATTAAGAAGTTTATTAAGAATGTTTCCAGGCATTGAACAAATCGAACTGAAGCCATTATTATTTAACCAGGTAAAAATCAACCGGAATAATTACTTCTATGGTTTCATAATGAACGTTTGCCAGATTATATACGAAAGCACTTTGCCAACAGAAGAAAAAGGGGCCTACAAATTTGCAGATTTCACAAGAGACGATAAAAAAATGAATCAGCTTTTTGAAGCGTTTGTAAGAAATTTCTATAAGATTGAACAGAATAAATTTAAAATAAATAATAAGATTATTGATTGGCAGTTTTCAAGTAATGATACTGAATCATTAAAGTATTTACCTCGAATGGTAACTGACATCACCTTAGAAAATGACAACGAAAAAATAATCATTGACGCGAAATACTATAAAGACACAATGATGGTAAATCGTAGTGGTAAAGAAAAAATAGAATCTGCCAATATGTACCAGTTGTTTAGTTATCTCCTTAACCAACAAAACCAAGACCCAAAAACAATAAATGCAACAGGGATTTTACTCTACCCAACTATTCACGAAGAGTATAATCTTGAGTTCAAATATCAAGACCATAATATTCAAATCAGAACCGTAAACCTGAATACAAACTGGAAACACATTTCTTCCCGTTTAAAGCAGATAATCCAGCTCAATAATCCAATCTGATTTGTTACAAATACAATAAATTATTACCTTTGTTATCTAACTTTATTTTATGACGGATCAAGAAATGAAAAAGCTCGAAAAAGCTTTAAAAAAGCAAAGAAAAGAGGTTAATTCCTCGAAAGAAGCTGCGGGAAACCTGTTGAGAAAACTAGGAATTATTACAGCTAAGGGAAATTTCACAAAAGCATTCAGACCTGCAAAATAACAATGTATTCAGTAAAATCAGGATTAATTATTGCTTTTCATGGATGTGATGAAAAAGTGTGCGATGAGATTGTCAGAGGCGCACCTTTTAAAGCAAGCGATAATGATTATGACTGGTTAGGGCATGGGATGTATTTCTGGGAATATAATGAGCAACGAGCGCTTGAGTTTGCTATAGAGCAGAAAAATAACCCACGTGCTGAAGGCCAAACCATTAATACTCCAGCCGTTTTAGGTGCGGTTCTTGATTTACAACACTGTTTAGATTTAACGGATAGCAAGTACCTGGGTTTTGTCAAAAAGAGTTATGACGTTCTTTCAGATTCTTATAAATTATTCGGGAAAGATCTGCCAAAAAATAGTTCTGCCAAAAGCTCGAATGATATATTATTACGAAGATTAGATTGCGCTGTTATTGAAAATCTTCACTCTCTTATGGATAGGCCATTTGATTCTGTAAAAGGTATATTCGTTGAAGGAGAACCTTTATATGAAGGCGCTGGTTTTAACACAAAAAACCACATTCAAATTTGTATCAGAAATCCAAACTGCATAAAAGCATTTTTCTATCCAAGGAAACTTGAGCCATGGCCGGAAAAGAAAAAGTAATCTAAAGTAGTTACCCCCTCAATACCTCAATCCCCCCATCCTCCATTATCCTCACCAATCGCGAAGGCGCATGAACCGCATCATCGTCCTGCCGGTACTTTACGACATAATCAACACTATTTACAATAGCATTGTTAATCATTTTAAATATGGTGGAAGCTGGCTGCCCGCTGATATTGGCAGAGGTGGAAATGATGGGTTTCCTGAACCGTTTTATCAACGTCTTACAAAATGGATCAGTTGTTACCCTGATAGCAATACTCCCATCCCTGTTCACCACATTTTCAGGAAAATCAAGGGCATTTTCATAGATAACTGTGGTAGGCTTATCAAAGCTTTCTATGATTGCAATAATATCAGGGTGAGGAGCGGCAACATACTGTAATACATCTCGTGCATCGGCAAGCAATACTATCATGCTTTTGTTTTTCGGGCGTTGCTTTACAGCAAATATTTTTTCCGCTGCAACCGCGTTCATAGCATCGCAACCAATGCCCCATATCGTATCAGTAGGATAGAGTATCACCCCACCCTGCTGCAGGACTTTTATACAGTTCCTTATGTCGTTTTCAAAATCTTCCATAGCAAGCTAAGTCAAAAGTTAAAAGTCAAAACCCATGAGTTATTTATATCGTTTTTGATGTCCACCAGAGCAATTGTTCATTCGTTATTTCTTTCGCACAGCGAAAATGCCCTTCGGGACACGCTTTATGTCCGTGAAGCCCGCAGGGCCTGCAATACAGCCTTTCTTTTATTTCCACTACTTTGCCATTTTTCCGCAAAGGCCCAAATCCGAATGCAGGTACCGTAGAGCAGAAAACAGCAGTAACAGGGGCATCCATTGCCGATGCGAAATGCAGCGGAGCAGAATCATTGGCATAGTTCATTCCAGCGCCCTTCATTAATGCGGCAGATTGTAAATAACTCAGTTTGCCGCATAAATTTTTTACGCCAGGATGCACCACTTTACTCAAAATAATTTCCCCAAGTGCTTTATCTCCAGGAGCCCCGAGTAAATGAATAGAGTAATGTGCAGGCAATTGATTTATCAAACTCACCCATTGTTCCGCGGGAAACTGTTTTGTAAACCATACTGAGGACGGCGCTATGCAGATGTAAGGGGCATTTTGATATTGCTTTACATGATCATAATCCGCCTCTGACGGATACATCTGTGGCATCGCAGACTTATTGTCAGTAATATCCGCTATAAGCATTTGATTACGCTCCACTTCATGAACAGGATTTTCGCTGTATGGTTCAGAAATAGTATGGGTCACTTTTTTGGTATAACAAAAAGAAAATGGGTTTTTATCAAATCCGGCCATGTAGGCTGCACCTGAAAGAAATGTGATAAAACCAGAAGATGCGAACCTATGCACATTAACTATATGGGTATAACCTTCTTTACGTATCTGCATGCCAATACCAAACAGATTTCTAATCTTTTTGCTTTTTTTGTCCCACACTATCAGATTCGTTATAAAAGGATGCTGCTGCAAAAGTCCTTCATTGCCCTTACGCAACAAAAAGTCGATCTGAGCCCCCGGATAACTGGAATGTAATTTTTCAACAAGGGCGGTAGCAAGCACTACATCCCCTGTAAAAGCTGTTTGTATCACTAAAAATTTAGGCATCTGACCGGCAAAATTACAATTGTATAACCTTTTGGAAGGTTTTAACAATAAAAAATCTGATTTTTGGATTTTTGGTACTAAATTTGTTTTCTACAATTGCATAAATAAGTAAAATTTAATAGAAATGAAAAAAACCATTCTATCATTATGTTTGTTGCTTCTATCGGCCGGTATTGCCATGGCACAGCATAAAAAGCACAAAGGAGATGATGCTTCAAATGATAAGCAACAAACAGTAAGCGCTACTGCGCCCGCAGCAACCTCTGCACCACAAACTACTTTAAAAGCCGATGATATGGCCTTTAAAGATATGAGCCATGATTTCGGTGTTGTTCCTGAAGGCCCGGATGCTACTACCGAATTTACCTTTACGAATACCGGTAAAGAGCCTATTGTAATTCAAAAAGCGCAACCTTCGTGCGGATGTACGGTTCCTTCTTTTTCAAGCGAGCCTATTTTACCAGGTGGAAAAGGTACTATCAATGTAGCTTACCATACCAAGGGAAGGCCAAATGCTTTTACTAAAACAATTTCTGTCGTATCTAATGCCGGCACAAAAGTATTGACCATAAAAGGCAATGTTGAAAAAGCGCCTACCGGGTCCGTACCTGAAAATAATTCAATGATAAAAACCAATTAACCGCTTAATTTTAACCAAACAACAAGTTTTAACCACACAACAAAAATTATGAAGAAAGTATTCATCACGCTTCTCTGCCTTTCGATAAGCGCAGCAGCCCTTAAAGCACAAGATAAAAAAACAGTAGCACCTCCGCCAAATGCAGCAGCAGCGGCAGCATCGCCAACACCTGCTTCCCAGGCTCCTGGCGCTCAAACTGCACCTACAACTCCGCCTGTTGATCCAAAAGCCGGAAAGTTTAAATTTGATGAAGAGACTCATGATTTCGGTACTGTACCTGAAGGCCCGTTGGCAGAGTATGATTTCGTTTTTAAAAACGTTGGTAAAAAACCAATAACTATTTCCGACGCTCATGGTTCATGCGGTTGTACGGTTCCTACATGGCCTCATGAGCCTATCCTGCCAAAAAAATCAGCTAAGATCCATGTTGCCTATACAACTAACGGACGCCAGGGAATGATAAATAAAGATGTTATTATCAACTCTGATGCACAACAAAATACAATGAGATTGCATATTACAGGTAATGTAACGCCAAAACCTGCTGAAAAACCTGCAACAACTACACCTCCTCCTCCACCACCACCAGCTCCGGCCGGTAAGTAAGTGTAGCTGGCTAAACGTTAAGAATATCCAAAATGGTTGGCACTTGCCAACCATTTTAAAATAAGAATAGTCTTAGTTAACAAACAAAAATTATGAGAAAAATATTCATCCCGTTATTCTGCCTGCTTTTAGGCGCTCTCACCCAGGTAAAAGCACAAACCAAAGCTGACATTGCCAAACAAAAAATTGAAGGCCCGCAATTTAAATTTGAAGGCGGCGACACCCACGATTTTGGGGTGGTAAAAAGAGGGCCTGTTGCAATGCACAAATTTGAATTTACAAACGTAGGCAATCAACCTATTATTATTACCAATGTCACCCCTTCCTGCGGCTGCACCAATGTGGACTGGAATAAAAGCCCCGTGTTACCCGGCCAGAAAGGCTTTATCCAGTTAGGCCTCAAAACAGAGGAACAACATGGCACTTTTAATAAAGAAGTTTATATTCAGTCTAATGCATATGTTCCTAACGGCGAGAAGCGCTACACCTTATATATTAAGGGCAACGCAGTAGATGAAGACCCCAAAAAGAAGGAAAAGTAAATAAGAAAAAATGAAATTTGTTAGGTTATTCGTCACTTAGGCTACTTTAGGGTAGCCTAAATTTTTTATACCTTGACCCTGAACTGCACAGCCTACTGTCAATTGTAAATTGTCAATTGCCCGCTACTCCACAAACCCCTTTATCAGCGCTTTACACGCTACATCTGAAAGCCCTAGCCATGCGATCTTCGCTATTTCAGGTTCCTGACCCTGACCTAAACTCACCAGTTCCAAATCCCCCTGTTCATTCCGGCCATGATAATAAGCGCTTAACTTTTTACCAATCCGCTCTATAACAAAGGTACTCGTAGCTTCATTATCAGAGAAATCTGCAAAAACATCATTATTTTTACTCATGGGATTAGCAGAAGGTCTTAACCGCATAGCAAAAGTTTCCATGCAAATGTCCGGATAATCATCATATTCAATTGCTTCTATTGCAGTCCATTCAAAACCTCCGTCAAATTCATAGCCGCGACCCGCAATATCTATTCTTATAAGATCGCCTCTTCGTGCGCGCCGGTTGACGATCCTGCCATTTACATCAGTTAATTTGAATTCCACATCTGCGATGCCGCTGAATTTCTTCCAGTTATTTACATCCAGCAGCCTTTCCTTAGCATCCACAAACCAGTCTTCAGCATCTTCCGTGGTTGGAGTGGTAATGGTATGCGAAATATTTTTTTCAAGGCCTTCAAGTTGTGTTGGTACGAGGTAGTGATTTTCCTTCATTAGGACATGGTTTATATAATACACAGAAAATTTCATGCCAAACTTTTCAAAATCACCCCAAAAAGTAAAAAAAAATTTAAAATAGGAATTATTGTCCGAAATCATACATTTCACTATCTACTTTTGAATTTTGAATTTCGACTTTTGACTTTTGGCTTTTGGCTTTTGGCTTTTGAATTATCTCTGCCTACTTTTGAGCAAAAATCATTATGGGCATAGCAGACAGACTATTCAATTTAAAAGCAGACCAGGCAGCAACCAATCTAAAGGCAGGGCAAGAGTTCCTGGAAACAAACAAGTTGAAACCGGGGGTTACCGAATTACCAAGCGGCCTCCAGTATGAGGTAATAACACAAGGTACAGGCCCAAAACCCACTGAATCTAACAAAGTAACCTGCCACTATCATGGCACATTAATTAATGGCACCATCTTCGACAGCTCGGTACAACGGGGACAACCTGCAGCATTTCCGCTCAACCAGGTCATCAAAGGCTGGACAGAAGGACTTCAGTTAATGCCCACTGGCAGCAAATGGCGTTTCTTCATTCCGCCTCACCTCGGATATGGCGACCGCCAGGTAGGCCCCACAATCGGCCCTAACAGCACACTTATTTTTGAAGTGGAACTGCTGGGAATAAATTAATTATTCCATTATTCGGAATATATTTTCTTATCCGGAATAGTTTAAATATAAAATTCAAGGCTTTATGCCTTGTTTTTTTATTATTTGGCTATTTTCACACAATTATTCCTTGTGCTGCCCTTACCTCCTGTTTAGGACAATATCATTAAGTTAAGAATAAATGACCCGGAAAAGGTCAAATGTTTATAGCAAAATGGAATAAATAATGGTTCCGATGCCGAAGGTATCGTATGTGATAAAGCTGAATAAAGCCTTTCAGGCTCTTAATAGATGAATTTGCTTTTTAAGGTGATATAACTCACCTGATACAGGAAATATAAAACTTATGAGAAAAATACTTTTAATAGCACTAATAATTGTTTCCTTTTCAGCAATAGCCCAGCCTGTTGACAAGTATTTTGAAAGCATAAGAAATAATACGGTTGAACTCACTGCCTTCTTTTCACTGATGCCCAAAGGAGGAGACCTGCATAACCATTATAGTGGCTCGGTATATGCCGAAACCTATATTGGTTATGTGGTGCAGCAGGATTATGTAATAAATGAGAACACCCTGGAAGTAAGGACAGCAGCCCCGGTTGGCGCAAAAGGATGGGTACATTTTTCCACATTAAGCACTAATGGACAAATCGCTACGTATAAGCAAAAACTGATGCAGAAATGGTCCGTTAAAGACTACAACGGAGTCAGCTATCCATCAGACAAGCAGTTTTTTGAGACATTTGCCGGTTTTGGCATAGCAAACAATAGTATTGCCCGTTTAGAAGCAGGGCTGCTGGAACTTAAGCACAGGGCACAAAAAGAAAATGTCAGTTACATCGAAACTATGTTTACCGGCATGCCCTGTGATAATATAAAAATAATTGACACAAGCTTCAACCGCCTGCTGGAAGACGCCCAGAATAAACGTGATGAAACACTGGCTTCCACTCTGTTTGAAAAACTATACAGGCAGATTGAGGATAAAAATGCAAAGGCATGCGCGGCTTCATTTAATGAACAACTGGCAAAAATCCATAACGGACTTGCAATTGATGACGCCTCATTTACAATGAGGTATATGAATTATGTCACAAGGGTGATACCACCTGCCGATGTATTCAAAAACCTGGTACTCTCCTTTGAATCTGCCAATTCAAGCCCATTGGTTGTAGGCGTAAACATCGTTGCTCCGGAAGATAATGAAGTTTCTATGAGAGACTATTGGCTGCATATGCAGATGTTCCGGTTCTGCCATAACAAATTTCACGGTGTAAAATATTCCATGCATGCCGGCGAGCTTACCCTTGGCCTCGTAAAACCGGAAGAACTGACCTGGCATATCAATGAAGCGGTACATAAGGCAGGCGCAAACCGTATAGGTCATGGCGTTGACATGCCTTATGAACATAATTGCTACGACCTGCTCCGCTATATGGCAAAAACCAATACAGCTATTGAAATAAACCTTTACAGCAATGAGTTCATTCTGAAAGTAAAAGATGACCTGCACCCTGTTACATTGTATAAAGAGTTTAATGTCCCCATTGTTATATGCACAGATGATGCCGGAGTGCTCAGAAGCAATCTGACACAACAATTCGTGCTTCTTGCAAAACGCTACAAAGACATTTCCTATGAAGATATCAAACACTACGTCTTCAACAGTATAGATTATAGCTTTATTAAAGAAGATGCTGTTAGGGAAAAACTTAAAGCACAATTAAGGGCCAGCTTCCGGCAATTTGAAAAAGATGTACTTGCCACACATTTAAATATAGCTTACTAAATGGGCTTTTACGACCTGCCTAAAGACCAGCGCGATATTCTTGTTGATGAAATCAATAAGGAAATAGCAGGCGATATTAAAACGGGGAAGAAGACATTCCTGATGCTGTTCTTTTCAGATGAGGATACCTATATCCGCAAAACAGCCTACCTCGCTATTGGTAAGATATACACAGCCTATAAGAAGCTGCAAAAATCCATTATAACAGTATTAGAAACCCTTCTTAATGAAAATGACCCCAAAATCAGGCAGACGGTAGTTAATGCCGCTGGTGAAATTGGCAAGTATGATTTCGATATTGTCCAACACTTTTTCGATACCGGCCTATTCGATGAGCATCATTCCGTTCGAAACGCAGTTATTGGCTCCATGAAAAAAATGGGTGAGAAAAACCCTGCACCGGTCATTGAATGGTCTAAAAAATTCCTTCATCATCCCGATAAGGAAATAAGAAGGGAAATATGCCATGGCATAGAGCTCAGGGGACGCACCCACCCGCAGGAAGTGCTTCCTTTGCTTCACGAACTTCAATATGATAAAACAAAGCGTGTAAGATGGACGCTTGTTCATGTAATAGGCCAGATAAGCTATAAAAAAGGCTGCCTGGAAACAGTAATGAATGATGTTTTAAAATGGGAGAACAAAGAATTGATTGCTGACGCTATTGAGGAAATAATAGACGTGCACTACCGCTACCGTAATTTCTCTTACTATACCCAGGATCAGGCAAAAGCGCTTATCAAACAAATAACTGCAAACTGTTAACTGCAAACTGCAAAACTCAACTAAGCTTCTTTTGGATACAAGCTACAAGGTCTCCGGCATTTTTGAATTCCATTACCTCCTTCAGTTTAAATTTTATGGCAAAATGTTTTTCAATCTTGTCAATTATCATCATGTGCGATAATGAATCCCAGCCATCAACATCAGCAGCTGTGGTAGCAGGCGATAATTCTACTTTTCTCTTCAATATTGCTGATACAAGGTCATTTACTTTCATTAATATTTCCTGGTCTTCCATAATTATTTTATTTTAAGCCGCCTGCTGTTATAGTTTCTATATTTATTAAAAGTTGTTTTGCGCCTTTACTTTTATTACTCATTAGTATCAAATAATTATGCTTTGCGTCTTTGCGCTCTTTGCGAGAGGCATTTATTACTATTCACAGTTTAATTTTCTTTCCATCAGGATTTTAGTATCGCAGGAAAGGAGTTTCAAAATTGCTTTATCCGGACATGTTTTTTCCTGAACAACAGAAAAACCGGCTTTTACATATGCCTTGCGTGCGCTTTGATTATTCTTAAGTAAAATAACCTGCACTTTATTAAATGTTGCACCACCTTCCAGTTTCAGCCTGATATGCTCATTTATTAATTTTCCGCTCAGTCCCAGCCCGCGGAATTTTTCACTGGTATATATGCATTCCACCTGTAAAGCATTTGCCTCCCTGTGAATATTTACCTCATTCATCAGTTTTAAGTAAGGGGTTGCATTCATCATTATATCCCTGTCCAAAAAGTACATCAGCAAATTGGTTTTAATCATATTGCTGGATAATCCGGTTTCATTCTCAATCCATGCACTTACAGCGGCCGCCGGTTCGCCATCAACTTCAGCAATCAGGAAATCCCGTATATACATCTCCTGCCCTTCAATATCTTCATCAAGTATATTACTCAGCAATTCCTTTAATTCCGCTTGTGAAATAGAAAATATGGAGCAATAACTGACCATATCAGATCCGCTTTTTTCAGCTTCAATGATGGCGGTTATCAAAAAGTCTTTATCTGACTCAGCAGCTCTCCTGATAGTAATATTCATACAAGACTTGTAATTATCTTTCTCAGTGCATTCCTGTCAATTTTCCCATTGGCATTTAATGGAAAAGATGGAACAAAATACACTTGCGACGGTATCATATAGACAGGTAATTTTGTTTTTAACTCCTCCATCATCATACCTGTATCGCTTTTCTCACCTTCAAACACAGCATATACCTGGCTTATACCATTAGCCGCAGAAATATCCAGTGCAACCACATTTGCAATCCCTGTTATCTTTCTTAAATGAAACTCAATCTCGCTAAGTTCCACCCTGAACCCCTGTATCTTTACCTGGTGGTCCACCCTACCGCAATACATAAAGTTACCATGTGCATCCTTAAATACAATATCACCGGTGCGATAATATTTTTCACCGTTATGCTCAAAGAAAGCTTCCTTGGTTCTTTCGGGATCCAGGTAACCTGCTGTTAGTTGCTTTCCATACAAACACAATTCCCCCTTCTCCTTATCATCAGATGGATTAAGGTTATCATCAACCACTATTGCATCCATACCCCGCATAGGCTTTCCTACGGTTACAATACCATTATAATCAGGAATATCTCCCCCATTATTTATTTTATAAGCCAGGCAAAATATAGTGGCTTCCGTAGGCCCGTAAACATTATCAATAGCGGCATTTGGCACACATTCCATCCATTCCTTAACAATATCTTTATATAATGCCTCGCCGCAAAAAAGAGAGTACCTTAAATGTGGCAGCCGGATTTCACTGAAATAGGCCCGTAAATAAGAAAGTATAGATGGCACCATTAAGGCAATAGTAATATTATACGTCTCAAGTACATGGTACACATTGGTATATTTCATCCCGCTTTCGGGAATGGTATATACACATGCGCCAAGGCAAAAGGGGATAAGATAAGACATTACCGACAGGTCGAAAGTAAGGTCGAACATTTGAAGGAAACGATCATTTTCACTTAACTCGTATCCTAACGCATAAAAGGCGGCAACAAAAGAATCGAGGTTAAAATAGGAGATGGGCACTCCCTTAGGAATACCTGTACTGCCCGATGTAAATAGTATATAAGCATTTCTCTCCGCTAAAGAAGCTACCGGCATTGTAATATCCGGGTTATTTTCCGGTGGTATGGAGGTAGTATCTGTTACAGGAATACTTAAATGAAAGTTTTCACCCGCCTTGGCAAGGATTATTTTTAATTGCGCTTGTTCAATAATCTGCGCTATCCTTTCCGCCGGATAATTCGGATGAATGGGAATATAAGTTTTACCGGATAATAAAACAGCCAGGATAGACGCATACGTTTCCACATCATCAGAAACAATAATTCCGATTCTTTGTTCATTTCCTGAATCCTCTTCAATATCATGCTGAATGGCAGCAATTTTTGAAGCAAAACTGCTATAGGTATAATAGGTATCCTTAATGCACATGGCATTACGACCTGGATATTTTTCAAAAACAGCCTGTATTTTATTAAGAAAATTCATTTCAGGAAGCAAAGATGGTGCGAATATACCACTCATTTTCGGAGTGCCGTTTGAAACTAAAGAAAGCCCCCTCTAATCAAAATCACTAATAATTTGATAAATATCAAATTATTAGAAATAATTAAGAGATACGTTTGTCCATCATTAATCAATGCAAAAAAAATTAAACAAAACTTTTATGAAAAAAATAATTTTATCCTTACTTGTTATTACTTCAGCCGCTACTGCCGCTTATGCACAACCTACGCTTACTGCAGCTACCAGCAACCCTATTGCCGGAGATGTATTTTATGGCTTTCAGGTTGACCCAACCGTTATTACGCCCGGTGCTGCCGGGCCTGCAGTAACCTGGAACTATCCTACCCTCCCGGTTTCCGGGCTGGATACTACAGCATGGGTTACTTGTATTTCCACACCCTATTGTGATTCTTTCCTCACTAGTAATATTGCCAATAAGAATGCTGCAGGCGACTACAGCTATGCGAACGCAGGCACAAGTACATTGTCTATGCTGGGGCAGTATTCAGTTGGTATATACATGCATATAACAGGGAATTGGGATCTTATGTATTACCCGTTTACATATTTAAGCACCCATAAAAATATAGCTTCTATACATATGATGTCTTCGGGAATAGATTTCTTCATGTACGTAAATGATAGTATGGACTATGATGGCTATGGTACACTTAAACTGAAGTCGGCAACATATACAAATGTAGTGAGGCAACATATTATAAGAATGCAAAAAGACAGTACCGGCTCCCCCTTTAATACAGTAACTATATCCCGCATTGAAATATATAACTGGTTTATTGCAGGCTTTCATAATCCTCTTTTTACATATACTATTGATACAGCAAACGGAAATAATGCAAAATATTATTTGCTAACAGGTTCCAGTCCCTTAGTTACCAGCTCAGTGGCGCCAAACGCCACCATGGAAATATACCCTAACCCTGCTGCAGGTGTTATCCATATCAGGTTCAATACACCCGACATAAATACAACCTCTGTAACTATTACAGATATGGTAGGCCGAACCGCAGGTACCGTTAATAAGAACGAAATGAATCCCGGTCTCAATGATATCAAATTCCCTGTATATGGCCTGCCTGCTGGAATGTATATAGTGCATCTGCAAACAGGAACGGAAAACAGCACTCAAAAAATAGTGGTTACTAAGTGACTGCAATAAAGGAATAAACAGAAAATAATCCAGCCCCATTTCTCAAATCCTGAAAACATTGACTGAACCCTGGGTACTTTTTACATCACTTAGCCATTTTCAAATACAAATAATCATGAAAAAACAAATTTATTTAACGTCAATTCTAGTGTTATTCGTACTGTCAAACATGCACAAATCATTCGGAGCATTCCCTGTCAAATATGTTGTTGTACCAAATACTCATGAAACAGATAACAGTGGGCCGAAAATTGCCTTTGTGAATAGAAATATGTCTGAAATCGGGACATTGAAGCCATTAAATTTCAGGCAACCAAAATTTGAGGATAATTCAACTTCAGACTTTGTAAATTATAGTAATCAGGGAAGGTCGTGTATCGTACATAAGGCAGGGCTTATCTTAATTTGCGGAGGTACTGCATCCATATTAATTGGGATTGTTGTTGCAAGGACATCCAACGATAGAGGTAATAATGGCATTCCATCCGGCCAAGGTGCAGTCGGACTTGAAATAGCGTTAGCAGGATTTGTGGCAGCCATCATAGGAGTACCCATTCTTATTGGCGGGTCCATACACGACCATTATAAAGGGAGATATAGTTTAATAGCTCCCAAAAGTGATCAGATATAGCGTAGAATTTTCGAGTTCGGGTTTTATAAAAATTGTGACGGGCTAATTATATTTATTTTTATTGACAATTGTTCTTAAGATATACCGGCTATTTTTCTACAATCTTTTTTGGTTTAGTGTCCCAGAGTTTTAAATTAAAAAAAAACATGAAACAGTTTAAAAAAGCCATACTATTCCTGCTGTGAATACAGAGGGGAAATAGATGCCAAGGGTAAGGGGACATCTGAAGATGTATTATGTGGCGTAAATTGATTTATCAATGCGTTTGAGGTGTACTTATCCCCCCGCCTCTGTGTTTGTTATAATAACCGGAGTATAAATATTCCAGGCTGAAATGCAGCCCCATATTTATCACAAAAAAATCATAGGCCCAGTCAGAATTTATTTTGGACACAATGATCTGTGTCTGAAATTTTGCAAACTTATAACCCAGTCTGAAAGTTAATGCAGGCTCCGCAAAGAAATAGAGATTCCCATTTCCGGGAAGTTTTTCATAAATGTTATAATTGCTCACAGCGCTGTATTCAGAGGCAAAATAACTATAGCTCAAAGCGCCTAACCTGATATTAAAAGCAAGGTCAACAACCTTATTACTTAAACCAATACCGGGCTGCATAAAGAAGTGAATATGCTGCATATCGCCGGTCACAAATCCGTCTGTTTTCAATTTTCCATAACCAAGGCCCGCGTAAACATCAGCTATATATTTTGTTCTGTCTCCTTTGCTTGTGTAATAACCCGCACCCAATTCGCCTGATCGGCTTACATTATTGATATTGGAATTCGCAGTGGACGCAAACGTTACATCGCCACTCGAAAAGAAATTATGAAAATTACTAATAATTCCCAAATGTTCAATGGGAGAATAAGCAAAAGACAACCCTAATGTACCCGCTACATTATTGTTTTCACCTGCGCCTATACCTATACTCCCCGTCATCCTCGCCTGATTTTTTTCTGATAATAAAGGCGTATTAACCGTAGAAGGACAATAAAAACTGGCTGTAGTATAGCATCCGGAAAGAAATACCAGCAAACCAATGGCAGGAAAAGCGAGGTAACGCATAACAAGTTGCAATTTATCAATATAGTAAATGTATTATTTCACAATTAATTATGCAAATAAATACACTTCTTTTTTTATAAAAGACAACAAAAATCTATCTTTAAAAGTATGGATTTATTGCTTGGTTTATCGCCAGCTATTAAATTCAAACCTTTTTCTAAAATGCAGGTCCCTGCCGTAAAATGCCGGGTTATTAACGTTCTTCTCAAATAGTGCCCTGAGTTCAGAACTATTTTGAATTTTATAAAGAGTTGTGTCCATAACCATTGATGCAGTCACGTCCCAGCTTCCGGTGCTTATATATTTAATTTTCAAAAAAACATACCCTTGATGCTCCCTGTACCAATTAGGAAAAACAAGGAACTTAACATTATTAATTTCGGAAAAGTATGCACGTCCATGTTCTAATCCCCGGTTGTCTCCACTTCTGTTCATATAGGTCAGCACATACGCATGATCATCTTCTTTTTCTACAATAAAGTAGTTGTGGGAATCCGAATCTTCTTCCATCTTCCAGATTCCCTGCAGGTGATCATCAATTCGTACAACAGGTTTTTCATCAATAGGGTATTTGCAAACATTTTTAATTCCATTATCAGGATGGTCTTTGAAAAAGACCTGAGGAACGAATAATAAAAAGAGGAGAAAATTTTTCATAAAAATAATTTAAAATAAAATTACTATTAATTTTTATTTTTCCAAACTATTTGTGATTTCCCCCTGTTGTTCCGTTCAAGGTTCAATATTCGACTATTCCGGATTAGTAAAACACAAGTAATCCCGTTACTATAATTATGCGGAACTTAGTAGTCAATTGTAAGTTTGATCCTGTGTTACGCAATGAAAAATTCACCTACAACGGCAGTTAGATCCTTTGACAACAAATGCAGTTAAAAGAGAATTCAAAAGTTAACATAGACCAGGTTGGTGGTAATACCGGGACATGGGGCCATGATACAATCCACTTGTTCTGTAATCCGCACCAATCCTTTTACTGAGTAGTATTCGGTCACTCTGTTCCTGGTAAGGGCAATGCAATCAAATTTTCCTGCTTTGTTTGTTATTGTAACATATTCCGACCATTGGCCGGAATCGTTTTTATAGGATGGGTCGTAAGAATTCCATCGGGTAGTGGTATCAACAGGGAATTTTGCAATTAATATGGGTGTTGTGAAAAATTTTACAGTAGCATTTGGGATCGTCATTCCCAATGCATTCTCGAAATCATGATAATCTGCAGTTGTTCCAAGTTGGTACAATCCATCAGGCTGGTTAGCATAATAGGAAACTTCTGCATGGCCATGATTTGTTTTTAACACTTTAATAGCCTGTATGCCATTGATAATGGTATCAGATACGACCATGATGGTATCTTCGTTTTCATATGCCCAAACATTGCCCACCTTTAGTGGAAAGCTGCTCAATTGAATAACCGGGCCGGTTGTTTGAGTATTGTCTGTGTTATTAGTATTTGTGGACTTGCCATTACCCGGCGCCTGGTGATTTTTTTCACAGCCGGGCAAAAGCAAAATGGAAAATAAAAAAACGAGCAGGGCCTTCATTTAATTGAGTTTTCAGATAGTTAAAATTACATTATTAAAAAACATTTTCAAAATATTATTTACAAAGCCTTTCCGGCACAAGTTTCCCCGGTATTATTTTCACTTACTGTTATGGGACTGACTGATATCAATTGTATCATTGACAGCAATCATAGCAGAAACTACTGTGATGCAATAAGTTTGTTGATTATTGACTACAAAAAAAGTGTTATGAAAAATATTTTCTTCAAAACCTTTGTGCTTATTTTCATACTGATAGCAATTAATATTTTACCTGTTTCTGCACAAAAAAAAATAACAGATAACAACCAGCAACATGGCGGATATAAATTCGAAAATGGTTCTGATATTCATAAGGATTATGTGGACAAAATCCTGACAAAAAAAATGAAGTTAATGCAGCATTATTTTTCGGTTTTAATTGAAAAAAAAGAGCTGAATTATATTAAAGCAATAGATTCGGCTATGCTATTGTTCAATAATGATGAAACAAAACTGGTTACAATTACCAGTAAAAATACTGGCAAGGTTTATGTGAAACCCGTAAAAGAATATCTTACAGATATATCTAAGCTTCCCTACAAATCTGTTGATATCACTTACCGGAATTATACTGCCATCGAAAATATCCGTAAACAACCAGATGGTTTGTATAAAGGCGTCGCTGTTTTTCAACAGGAATTTACGGGGTTTGATAAAGAAGGGAAAGCAATGTATCACGACATTATCACCAGGAATGTAGAAGTAGTAATAAAATTTGCTCATTATATCATTAAAGAAAAACACCTCGTTTCCATGGATATTTTCTTCGGGAATATGGGTGTTACTGAAATGTGATTTTCATAAATGGACTACCCCAAATATCAACAATGACTACAGGCAGATTTTCTATAACGACAGCAATATTCTTATTGCTGTCGTTTGCTGTTTTACCCGATAGTTCCGCCCAGTATTTTGCGAATTTCAACCCTAACGATGAATATTTTAATTACGAAGTGAAGCTGATTGACGAATTCATTGAGCGGTTTAATGACGACTCCGCTACCTTTCTGCGTAAAGCATATACTAAAGATAAAAAACATCCCGCTGTATCGCGCGGCAGGCTCCTTGTATCATTATTCAATCTTGAAAACCCTTCATTTACCGACAAGGATACCACCCTGAAAGGATTTTTCCGGCAGGTATTGGATCCTCTGCACCCTGTTTATTTATCGTTCAACGACAGTGACTGGTATGCTGAAGCCAGAGGCGTTTTTTTGAATAATGGCAAGCTGGTAGAAATACCGTTAGTGCTGCATGTAAAAAGCCAGGGCGATGAATGGTCGAAATGGATGATCACCGGTATAGGAAATACTATACAAAGCAAAGAGCCTATACCTTCTGTTTCTGTCAATAAGTTGAAAGGAAAGGAACAATACATATCCACGTCCGCCTATGCTACAAATTTTGTTGAGCTACACCACATTTTTACTGATAATATGCAGTCTGAATATTTCTTTGAACCCCAATTATTGGTTACGGAACAAGGCAGGCAATTTGTAAAATGGATAAAAAACGGGCAACTAAAATTCCAGTATGTAAAAAGTATAACCTTTCATTTTTATCAAATCAACGGCTGGATATTTACCGTAAACCAGTTTACCAGGAAATCGGCTAACAGAGGCTGGCTTATCAGCAGCGTACAAAAAACGGATAAAGCAGAAAAAGATGCTGCATTAAAAAAATTATTGAACAGGTGAATCCGGAAAACATTAACCAATACCTCTACCCTCCCCTTTCCTTTATCCGTTCTGTTACTATCCTGATAGCTTCATCTGTTGGTGTGTAATCATTAAGTAAGTGGCCGGGGAGTCCATTAAAAGCATCGCCGAACCAGGTCATTTTGTATCCCCGAGCGATACACTCTTTATATAGTTGTTCATACCGGTCGCGCAGGTATTTCAGCTTATCGTAAAAAAATTTTACATGCCCTTTCCCCAGCGTAAATGTTTCCGGTATATCACACACCTTAGCTTTCCCTGACTTTATTGTATTCGGCACCCGCACTATCTCCCTGTGCTCCGCTATCAGATGCTGCCTGCTCAACTGTTTTGGTGGAATGCCTGCATTTATACGTGTCATTGATGTCAAAGATAAATCATTACCGTTTTACTAATTCCGGATAATTTTACAGAAAAACATAACTTTAGAGCCTTATCATTTTTTATTTTAAATAAAATGATTCATCAGGATTATTATGAATACTAACCAGATAAATTATCTCAACATAGGACTGATGATACTTTCCTGCGGTATAGCATTCATATTGCCATTTGAGTTGTTTTTATTTTCCTATGCCATATTGGGGCCTTTGCATTATTTAACCGAAATTTCCTGGCTGCATAAAAGGCAGTATTTCAGTCCGGGAAAAAAGGATTTTATGGTGCTCGGCCTTCTTGCATTCCTTATTTCATTCGCCAACTTGTTTCCTTATTTCTATAATTTATGGGGGCCAAAAGACGATTATGGCCATACAATATTTTCTGAAGAAATCGTAACATTTATCCATAATACCCAGGGAAACATCCCCGCGCTGGTATTTATTGCATTTGCAGGCTCAGCCTTATTAATACTGGCTAAAGACCTCAAAAAACGCATCATCGGCTTTATTTTAATTATAATTGTCGGGTACTTATTCCGTTCCGGAAAAATTACCTTTTTTGCATTCGCTGTTTTTTTACCCACACTAGTACATGTATTCTTATTTACCGGTGCATTTATATTAGTTGGAGCACTTAAAAGCAAAAGCACTTCCGGCATACTTTCCCTGGTAATTTTTATTGCATGTGCCTTTAGCCTTTTTATTTTTTTCCCGGATACCATAACCCCTCCCGGCACCTACGCCATGAAGAATTATGACGCAGGGTTTTACCAGTACAACCAGCAGATATTTGATGCGCTTTTACATAAAACTGCAACAAGAGATATGATTTACAATTCCACTACCGGCATTATGATAACCCGCTTTATAGCATTTGCTTACACTTACCATTATCTCAATTGGTTCAGTAAGACTTCTGTTATTAAATGGCACCAGGTTCCCCGCAGGTCTTTATTAATTATCATAACCATTTGGCTTCTTTCAATAATTATCTATTTCATGGATTACCGGATGGGTATTATGGCACTTTACTTCCTGAGCTACCTCCATGTAATATTTGAGTTCCCGCTCAATTTCCGTTCTTTCCGGGACATTGGTTTTGAGATCAGATCGAAGTTCAAAACCCAAAATGCAAAGCTTCCCGCATAAGCTATTTTTTAAACTTGCTTGCATGTATCTGAAATGAGCATTACAAGAATTGCTATGTTCTGTTAGCCAATTTGAACACCTCCCCCATAGTATAGGAATGTATTCCCACAACATGCCTGAAAGTAGCGTTTATCATAGCCCTCGCAACTTCTTCTCCCTGTATGGGTTTTAATTTCCACAATCCGGGTATCATCGACAATACATCCATAACCCTTAAACCCAATTTTTCTCCGGTTCTCACCTCTGTTCTTTTTCCTGCCAGCATACCGGGACGAATGATATGTATCGTTTCAAAAGGAAGTTTCTGTATGTCTCGTTCCAGTTCGCCCTTTATTCTTGAGTAAAATATTTTGGAATCAGGACTCGACCCGGCAGAAGATATAAGTACATATTCTTTTACCTCATTAGCTGCGGCTATTTTTGCTACCTGGTATTGATAAGTATAATCTATTTTATATTGCGCCTCCTTACTTCCTGCTGCCCGCAGAGTTGTACCCATGGCGGAATAAAGCACATCCCCAATAACAAATTTCTTCCATGTATCAGGTTCATTAAAATCCACAATATGCTCTTCCAGTTTAGCATTGGCTGTATTAACACTCCTCCTTACAAATATCTTTACCTTTTCAAATCGGCTATCCCTTAGCAATAATGTCACCAAACTGCTGCCGACTAATCCCGTTGCGCCTATTACTATCGCTGTTTTCATAGAGTAAAGTTTAGTTTCCCTCAAAGTAATAAATTTTATGCCAATAGGAATTGATTATCTCCCCATTCAATAAAAAAATATCTTATAAAATATTAAACCACTATTTTTAATTTCAAACTATTGTCCTGATGAAAAAACTACTGCTTGTTGCCTTTTTTGCTTCAATTCAATTTGCGGTATTTGCCCAAACGCCCCAATGGAGTACTGATGTGGCCCCTATCCTGTATAATCATTGTACCACCTGTCATCATGATGGCGGCATAGCGCCTTTTGCATTGATTACATACAACGATGCTGTGCTTCACTCCGCCAGTATGAAAACGGATGTGCTTATAAAAAAAATGCCACCCTGGACGCCTGACCCTAATTATTCTCACATGGCGCATGAACGTGTGCTGACAACTGCTCAAATCAATACCATTGTAAACTGGGTAAATGGCTCTACCCCGCAAGGTAATCCTTCACTCGCTCCGCCCTCCCCTGTATATGGTACAAAAGGCATCATTCCCGGCACGCCGGACCTTGTTGTGAAAATCCCCGTTTATACTTCAACAGCAGCAACCGGAGATGTGTACCAGTGTTTCGTTGTACCCGGTGGACTGGCCACAGATGAGTATATTTCTTCTTTTGAAGCGGTCCCCGGCAATCCGGCATGTGTGCATCATGTGTTGGTTTATTCCGACACTACCGGTGCATGCGCAGCTAAACAGGCCGCAAGCACAACCTCACCCGGATATCCGTGTTTTGGCGGCGTGGGCAGCAGCAACGCTGTCCTTTTGGGAGGCTGGGTGCCAGGCAGCGCTCCTATGTCTTACCCCTATGGTTTTGGAGTAAGGCTCGCAAAACATGCCGATATAGTGATACAGGTGCATTACCCTGCCGGAACAGCGGGTATGAAGGACAGCACAGAAATCCACTTCTTCTTTTCAAAGTCGTCTGTTGTAAGAAATATTTCCATTGAGCCGCTGCTGTATCACCAGGTACCTATTCTTAATGCGCCTTTATTAATACCGGCAAATACCACCCAGTCTTTTTATGAAGCTTTGCCATTATCATTAGTAACATCCGGAGATATTTCCCTGCTGAGTATTGCACCGCATATGCACCTTATAGGCCAAAGTATTAAAAGTTATGCCGTTCATGCAACAGGTGATACCGACAAACTGATAAGTATCAATAAATGGGATTTCCACTGGCAGGGATTTTATTTGCTGCCTAAGATAAAGAAGCTCCCGGCAGGAACTGTTTTACACGCCGAAGCATTTTATGATAATACTGCGGCAAACCCCGAAAACCCAAATTCCCCGCCAAAAGATGTAGCTGCCGGAGAGTCCACCACCGACGAAATGATGCTGGTGTTTTTCGCCTATACCAATTACCAGGCAGGCGATGAAAACATACTCATAGACAGCTCCAAACTATACACCCCCGAATTGCTGGATTATTATCATGGCCAGCAATTGCTGGATGTTTGCCCCAACCCTGCCTTGAATGACCTGGTAGTAAAATGCTACTTCGACAAGGAAGACATAGGCAGCATAGCACTCATAGATATGCAGGGCAAAATAGTGCTGCAATTCCTCAATAATGATAAGATCAAAGAAGGTTATACGGCTTATACTTATTCCGTAAACGGCATCGCAGCCGGCAACTACCTGCTGGAAATGAGGACCACGCACAACATACAAACGAGGAAAGTGGTGGTGATGCATTAACAAAGGGGCTGCTGGTGAAATTACCTTCTGTAAAACAGATCGGGGTAACTTTGATTAGATAAAACAGACAATTATTCCTGCAATCTATGCACCCCACCTTCAGACAAAACATACACCCATCCGCTTTCAGGGCATTTTGCAATATTATCTTTGAATTTGAGTTTATGGCCGTGTTCGCTCATCCACCCTGTTTGCCGTGCAGGGTTACCAATCACTAATGCATAGGCAGGCACATCTTTAGTAACTACGGCCCCGGCGCCAATAAAAGCATAAGCGCCTATGTTATGCCCGCATACAATGGTGGCATTTGCTCCTATAGTGGCCCCCTTGCCTACGTGCGTGCGGCTATAATGCCCTCTGCGGTTTACTGCGCTGCGTGGGTTAATGACGTTTGTAAATACACAGGAGGGGCCTAAAAACACATCATCATCGCAAGTGACCCCGGTATATACAGACACATTATTCTGTATTTTTACATTCTTCCCAAGAACCACTTCCGGAAAGATGACACAATTTTGGCCGATATTACAACTCTCGCCAATCTTACAACCCGGCATTATATGTGAAAAATGCCATACTTTAGCATTATTACCTATCTCACATCCTTCATCAATCACCGCAGTAGGATGAACAAAATAATTCATTAAGTTATTATTTAGCATTGTTTTTATATAAAAGGATGATAATCGCCTATGGGCCCTATAGGCGTCGCCACCCTGATATCGTGCGCAAGTTGAATACTCGGTAATGCGTCTTCCAGACCGAAACCATTACCCTTTATTATCTCCTTATAACTTCTGGTATGAAGGTCTCCAAAACCTTCACTGAATTCAATCTCTTTACCGTCAACTGTTATAGTACGGTAAGTTCTTTTGCCCTGTTCTTTCATATTGTTGGGTATATAGTCATAATTGATGCTGAGAAACCATCTTACTCTTGCTTTATTAAGATGCAAAATTCCGGCAGCCCGGTCACTCTCGGAAACGTGAACGATATTTTCTTTCACTTCCCCGAATATCCAGGTAAGCATATCAAAGAAATGAATACCAATATTTGTGGCTATGCCCCCCGATTTACTTATATCCCCCTTCCAGCTATTGAAATACCAATTGCCCCTTGATGTCAGGTAAGTCAGGTCAATATCATAGATTCTATTTTCATTGTCCTTGTCAACTTTTTCCTTCAGGGCAATAATGCCTGGATGAAGCCTGAGTTGGAGAATATTATAGACGCTGTTTCCTGTTTCTTTTTCTATTTCCATAAGCGCTTCCACATTCCATGGATTGAGCACAAGGGGTTTTTCACAAATGGCGTCAGCATGGTTTCGCAGTGCAAACCGGATATGCGAATCATGCAGGTAATTAGGTGTGCAGATACTGACATAATCAATCCTGGTACCTTTTCTTTTAAGTTTGTCTATGTGGCGGTCAAAACGCTCGAACTCAGTGAAAAAATCAGCTCCTGGGAAGTAGCTATCGAGGATGCCAACACTATCGAATCTGTCCAAAGCGGCTAAAAGGATGTTATTAGTATCCCTTATTGCCCTCAAATGCTTTGGCGCTATATAGCCGGCGGCTCCTATTAAAGCAAATTTTTTCATTGATATTTTTTATTCTGCATACAGTTTGGGCTAAGCAATTAGAATTCACCTATAAAATTTATATAGGCATGAATAAATAGCGTAAACCAACTATGCTTGCAAAATTAGTAAAAATTATTACTATTGCTTACGACTTGCCCGACCCGTGATAAAGCAGTGCAGAATGATGATTGCTTGATCCATTTCCCAATCGGAACAAGCGATAACTTACTCCGATTTGCATTAATAATGGGATACCCTGGTATTGAGCGATACCATCTTTTACCAATTGATTATCCCCAATAAAATAATATACTTTTGAATAGTCTTTGTACGGATTTTTCCAGCATATAGTTGCCGATATGTCTAAAGTAAGCCGATTGGCTAATTTGTTCCCGGTCGCATTCTTACCTATGGAAAATCCAATTGTATTGTCAGGTGTCCAGAAATCAGGCATCACTTCAAACGCAGTGAGGCGTTGGCTTCCGGCAAATGCAACACCCTGGTATCCGCCAGAAAATGAACCGCCATTGCCACTTCCACCAAAACCATCCATATAGCCGTATGCTAATCCTATCTTTACAAAACCACCGATTCGGATATGCTCATGAAAAATGACCTGCTGAAAATAATATCCCACAGAAAAATTATGGAGGTCAATAATATCATATTCGGTTTCTTTAGCACTACGTGAAGGGGTCAGGAATTTTATTCCGGCTTTATTGTCCGAAAATTGATACCCTATTGAAAACTGACTGTGCTCACTCACTGTAAACCGTATTTCGGGAGACAAATACAAACCTGGTTTAGAGAACCCGTAACGCAAATTGGCAGTGCGCGGTGTGGATTGAAGAACAGGGATAAGCCTGCCAAAGCTGGCGCCTGTTTCAATGTGAATATCCCAATTTTGGGCGTTCAGGGATGTTGTAAATACGGCCAAAATGATAAAGACGAATATTTTTTTCATGGGAATCTGTTTATTGAATAAACGAATATGCCGAAGTATTATTTTAAAAGGTTGACAGGATATTTTCAGCATGAGCAATAACAATAGTTTAAATAATTCATTTTTTATTATTCTGCTCAATGTATAAAAGCAAATTCCAATGAGAGGCCAATGCCAATTTCCAAACAGAAAATTCTTTTCTTAAAATTTACAGAATATCGAAGAGAGTTTCCACCTATCCTGAATTATTCATAAAAAAAGGAAAAACCCTTGTGTGATTTAAGATAATTGCTTATCTTACAATTAGTTAGAAAGTTATCACACTATGAGTTTTTCCAAAAATAAAGGTACGACAAGTTTTGAAAATAGCCAGT
>CAISOH010000177.1 GCA_903887005.1 uncultured Bacteroidota bacterium
AAAATAAATTGTTAAATTTATATTAAATATTACTAACTTTAGTTTTTAGAGGTGCCCAATAGTTAAAACGTTTTTAAAGAATAAAGATTTCATAGGAATACAATTTAGTTAAAATCCGCAACTATCATGCCAAACTATAACATTTACTAAATTTCTCCAAAACCGTTTTCCGAACGGTCGAAAAAGTTTGCGAACGGTAAATTTATGGGTGGAGACGATGAATTACAATCAGTATTTACGGTATTGTTCGTCATTTTATTCCTTCAGGTTGACTTTTATACGGAGTTAAATTAACTTTGAAACAAACTCAAAGACATGATAAAACATTGCGCACTTATTCTTCTTGCAATTGTTTTATTGTCATCTCGCACCTTTTCTCAAAACCATGCAAAGTTTAAGGATATTGTCCCCGGCATGGTGGACGGCGACATAGAACAACGAGCCATAAAAATAGCCAATCAAAGGGCCATTGACCTTCGCTGCCCCGAAGACTATACAAAAGCAGTTATTATTTCCCGAAAGTGGAAACATGAATTAGACAGGAACGGATTTGTAACAGGCCGGGTCATCCACCTGGAACTTTATGCCGAATTCCCGGAAGGTAAATGCGGCATGGCAGATTTCATTTTCAAACAAAAATATACCGATGAAGGCGGCTACTCCCGCAAGCTATTTTTCATAAGTATGGGAGATATGTTTACGGTGGAATGCGAAACCCCTGTCCCCTAAAGGGGAACCAGGAATTTAGCTATATCAAGATTATTACACAAAGGAATTCTATTCAACAATTTTATTAGAACTGGAGTTCATGCTAATTGCTGAAGATTGAGGCCTTAACTCCGGCTTCCTCCCATAATTTTAAGTGAATTACAAAAAATAATTCAGCTCAATTTTTATCCAGTCTATGAGAATGCAAGCAATAGCTAAATAGCAGGTTCCCCTTTAGGGGACAGGGGTTTCCCATAATACACATGGCTGCAAACTACCCCATCGAAATCAGCTATGTCCGGCAGGAAAGCCCATTTTTCAAAACCATATTTCTCCAGCAACTTTGCGCTGGCAATATTCTTATCTAAAATTAGAGCTAATGCCGTTTTGTATTTTAACTCCCGGCAGGCATTTAGCATATGCTCCAGCAACTGCGAACCTATACCCTTCTTCAGATAAGAAGTATGAACAAAATAACTGATCTCCACGCAATATCTGAATGCAGCCCTACCCTGCCGGTAAGGGCTCGCGCTGATCCAGCCAGTCACTCGCCCATCGGTTACATATACAAACAAAGGAAACTTATTTTCCGGGTGCCTATGAAACCACTCTACCCTTTCTACAACACTTACCCTATCTGTATAAGCCGTCTGAAATTGTGCATCAATAGCCTGGTTGTATATTTCCACTATGCATTCCAGGTCTTCTATTCCTGCTATCCTTATCATTTTCTTTCCGGATTAAACCTGAATTATTCATAAAAGAGCAAACGCCATATAATCCCGAGAAATTGATAAGATTTCGGGTATTAAAATCTCGTTTCTGGCGCTAGTAGCCTCATCATAATTCCCGGCTTAAAGTTATATAATATTTCGGGAGGAGATACCTTAATGAATTTTGCTGATGTTTAAAAATAACATACATTTTATCCACCTCCTTATTTGTGTTCTCTTCATGCAATTCTAACCCCTTCGACAATATGTTTTTTTAACTGCTTTACCATTTCTTCAGATTTGTTTAAGGAATCGGCGCCCATAAAAGCGATCTGTAAAATATTATTGTTCCTTAAAAAGCTACTTTTAAAATGCATTTTATATCCCCTGAATTCCAGCGCAGTTCCTGTTTCATAACTGGATACTGAAACAGGCAGTTTTATAGATAATACCACATTGCCGGAATCACCATTGTTAATAATATATGTGCCGGTTTTGCGTATCTCATTGCGGCTCCAGGTAAACACATCTTTAATATCTCTGATCCGCTTTTCAAAGTCCGTATTTTCCAAAGCCTGGTGTAGCGCCCTTAGCAGGTTGGAATTACCACTATAAGGAATGCCATCTAAATGTTCATATTTCCAAAGGTCCATATAGCTGGGCAAGGGTAATTTAGGTTTTGTCAGTTCATGGTTGTAAAATACCATTGATAAACCGGTATAACTGCATAAGCCTTTGCCCGCTACGGAAGATGCAAAATAGAATTGGCTAAGGTCAAGAGGTACATTGCCTAAAGAGCTGATACAATCAGCACAAACCTTTAGCTGGTATTTAGCAGCCACCTGCAATATTCCTTCATAATCGTTCACTATTCCGCTTGATGTTTCCAGATGAACAAACCAAAGCCATTTAATGTACTTGTGTTCCTCCATGTACTTATCTAATTGCTGCAGATCAAAATCTTCCCCGTAAGGTGCAAAGAAAGTTATATAATCCAGCCCGAAACCATCTGCATTAGTTTTTAAACGATTGCCAAATTCTCCATTAGTTAAAATAATGCCGGGTGCATTCAGTAATGATAATTGCCCCGCTATTACATCGTTTACAAGGGTTCCGCTACCCAAAAATAACTGCACATGTTGTGCATTACTTAGTTTTTTCAGTTGCCATTTTACCCTGTCCAGTAACAGTTTGTAATCGACACCCCTGTGAGACACCGCCTTATGTGCCAGTCCCTTACTTGCAGTTTCATCATGATTTACCGGACCGGGTAAATAATTTATGTCGTCTGTTGCCTCAATCTTAATATAATCCTTTATAACAACATCAGGTAAAATAATTCTGGCGTATTCATGCGTAAGGTACATAGGCTGGTATTGTGCTGCTCCTGTGCCTACAATAGGGCCAAAAGGCATCAGGCCAATTTTTGAATAGAGCTTCAATTGATTTATAATACCGGAAATGATAATCAGATCATAATGATTCGCCAGAAAGAATTCTCCGGCTATTCTTATCAGGTGCATTGCAATAGTACCAGAGCGTTTATGCTTCTTTACAGATAATAAACGTGCTTCGCAAATCTTCAGTTCAGGAGAAAAATAATCGTTCAGGTTGGGCAACTTGTAGTCAAGTGAGAATGGCCTCTTGTCCCTTAAAGTTATCATTCCTGACAATTCATCACCCTCCATACAAATAAAGTAAGTATTTTCATTATGGTATTTATCCTGAAGCATTTCCTCTTCATTTCTTTCATGCTGCGGTATTTCCATTACAAATGTTTCATAATTCAGACGTGCAATTAATTCGTATTCCCTTTCGGTCTCGGCTATCTTAAAAAAATACTTATTTTCCATTGGACTGTTTATTAAAAGCCAGCATAATATCGTGCTTGTGTTTGTAAATAATAATCTGGCTGGTGAATAGCAATATACCACACTCAAAAATACTATGGTTCAGTATAAATGCAATTATTCCAAAACTCAGTATGCCGATTAATCCGCCATACAGCCTGCTTTTGCTTACAAACATTATAACCAGCAGTATGCTGAAAGCAATAATAAATATAAGAGGGTTGTAAGCAAGAATGGCTCCTCCGGATGTGCTGACTCCCTTACCACCCCTGAAACCAAGTTGCAATGGAAAAATATGGCCCAATACACATGCCGGTATTTGTAAAAGCAAAACTGTATTGCTGAAATGCAGTTGCCGTGCGGCAAAAATTATAACAAAGCCTTTTAAAAAATCCCCCGCAAAGCTTATGGCAAATCCTTTTTTGCCTAATATTCTTCCTGCATTAGATGCGCCGGCATTCCCGGAAAACTGACTGCGAATATCCTTGCCAGAGGAATATCTTACAAGGTAATATCCGGTATTCAGCCCTCCTGTGAGGTAAGTAAAAATAATACATATAGCTACACTTATGTAATGTGTCATTTCTATATCAAATAGTAAGGTGTCTGAAACACCTGGTGTTAAAGTATAGCAATTTAGAAACGTTTGTATCCCACGAAGATTAAGTATTTTATTGATTATTCAAAAGTATTTATGAAAATATCTACATTTATTCAGTTTCTGATTGGATAATAAATCTAATAGCTTGGGAATACCAAAATTAACCCCGGAACTGTCTTTCTTAAATTATATACTAACAAAAAAACGATCTGATTAAAATAATAAATACTTACTTTTGCCCTTAAAAATCAAATGATTATGAAAAAGCTCTTCTTCCTTACATTCTCCTTATTACTTATGTCGATTGCTTCTTTTGCGCTAACTCCTATTACCGGAACAACAAGCACCTGTATAGGCTATACATCAACCTTGCATGATACTACTGCAGGAGGCACCTGGTCAAGCAGTAATACGGCTGTTGCAACAGTAGGACTGACCACCGGAATAGTTACCGGGATAGCAACAGGAACTGCTACAATTACATACACTTATCTTAGTTCTTCTGTAACAACCACATTCACCGTTGCGGGTACAATGCCCGGTCCGATAACAGGTATTACTACCATTTGTGTTGGCAGCACATCAGCATTATCTGATGCAACGCCTGGTGGAATTTGGAGCAGCTCTTATACTTATGCTGCTACAATTGGCGGCAGCACTGGTGTAGTAACCGGTATGCATGCCGATTCGACGACAATTTCCTACACAATAGGTGGTTGCAGCGCTACGACCATTGTTAGAGTAAAATCCGCCCCGGCTGTTATGCTTGTTGGCGACACCACTGTATGTGTAGGCTCCACTATAGCTCTGACTGATTCATTCGGCTCTACGGGTGGTATATGGACAAGTAGCAGCACTGCCATAGCAACTGTATCCGGTGGTATTGTTACCGGCGTGTCGGCAGGTGTAGTAATTATCAGTTATTCAATTACCGGGACTTGTGGCACAACAGTTGTTACAAAAAGCATAACAGTTTCCACCACTACCAGCACCGGCACAATTTTCGGTGCAACCAGTGTAAACATAGGCGCAGTTACTACTTTATATGATGGCGTTCCAGGCGGCACCTGGACTAGCAGTAATCCCGCTATTGCTTCTGTTAACCCCACAACAGGGGATGTAACAGGCGTATCTGTCGGGGGTGTAACGATTACTTATACTGCTTCCGGTTGCGGCGGTACCGCTTATACTACCGCTCCTATGACCGTTACAACTTTCAATGGCATATCCGGCCACGTATTATTTACAGGTCCTTACCACCTGGCAGGAACTCTTAAAGTTTGGCTCATTACTTTCAATCCCACTACTTTAGACTTGCAGGCTATTGATTCTGTTTCTATTTATGACAGCGCAGGATCAAGTAGTGTTTATTATGAATTCCTCAGCGCTCCTACAGATTCTTTCAGAATAAAAGCTGCGTTGAGTGATACCGGTACTACAGGATATACCCCCACCTATCATACCAGCAGTTTTTACTGGTATTCCGCAAATGTGCTGTATCATACTTCAGGCACTGCAGATATAAACCAGGACATCAATATGGGTTATGGCATTATCACATCCGGCCCTGGCTTTATTGGTGGAAATGTAACAACCGGCGCTAATAAAGGTACCGGAGGTAGCGGTCCTGCTGTTGGATTGCGCATGTATGTGCTCAATTCATCCGGCGCTATTGTACAAAAAACAACTACTGATGCCACAGGTAATTATACTTTCAGCAACCTTCCTTTGGGAACTTATACCATATTCCCTGAAGCGCTCAATTATTTAACTACCGCTTATACCAGTATTACTTTGACTTCAACAACTCCATCTATGACAGCTGCCAGCTTTATACAGCATACCATATCTCACACTATTACTCCAAATGCAGTTTTAGATATTAATAATACTAATCATTTAGTTTCTACTATTTTTGTTTTCCCTAATCCTTCAAATGGGAAACTGAACTTGCAATGGGAAGAATTAGCAAATGAAAAAGGGAATATTACCATTTCTGATATTACAGGCCGTAAGATTTCTACAATATCTATTAACATGAATGAAGGTACCGGGATTAGCCAGATAGACTTATCAGGATTGACCAATGGCCTATATATGATCAGTATTAAATCAGCTTCTATTAATTACAATAACAAAATACAAATACAGAAATAAGCAATTATTATTTTTTAAAACGAAGCCCCTGGATTTCCAGGGTTTTGTTTTAAAGTCAATGCTCTTTATATCAAAACACAACGTTGGGACAGATTTATTTCGTCTATTTTGTTTGGTAAAAAAATATTTATGTTTTTGACACTAACATTTTCAACTCTTGCCTCGTCTTAGTTGTAGGGGATTAAAAAAACCCTGAATTCTTTAATAAAAAAACAAACCATTTTTAAACCTCAAAAAAACAAAAATTTATGAAAAAACTGTTCTCTCTTACTTTAATGGCAATATTAGCGTCATTTGCCTCATATGCAGCGCTCACTATCACTGGCCCGACATCCGTCTGCGCTGGTTCGATGATCGTAGATTCCGCATCTACTTCCGGCGGGGTATGGACATCAAGTTCAACAGCAATTGCAACCGTTGGATCATCAACTGGTTATGTTTATGGAATCACTCCGGGTGTTGTAACTATTACTTATACCCTGGGTACTTATGCTGTTTATTCTATTACCGTAAATCCTTCTCCTGCTCCTATCACGGGTGTAGGTACAGTTTGCGCCGGCAGCACCACTACATTTTATGATGCAGTTCCTGGTGGCGTCTGGAGTAGTTATTCTACCTATATAGCAACTATAGGTTCTACAACAGGCGTTCTGACCGGAGTTCATCCGGGCATTAGCTTTGTTACATACGCGTTAGGAAGTTGCTCAGTTACTACTAATGACACAGTAACAGCAACCGCTGACTCTCCTATTACAGGCCCAAATACAGTTTGCGTTACTTCTACAATAACTTTGTCAGATAAGACTCCACTCGGCACATGGAGCAGCAGCACACCTGGCGTTGCAACCATTAGTTCGGGCGGAGTAGTTACCGGTGTTTCAGCTGGCGTTACATTAATATCTTATGCAGTTTCCGGTACATGCGGAATGGCTTATTCTACTTACACAGTAACAGTAGTAACATCTGTAAGTGCAGGTACTATCACAGGTGCATCCTCTGTGATGGCTACATTTACCACTCCATTATATGATGGCGTATCCGGTGGGACATGGAGCAGCAGTAATCCTTCTGTTGCTACTGTAAATACAACTACGGGCGTTGTTACCGGTGTGGCAGCAGGAACAGCAATCATTACCTACACTGTTGCAGGTTGCGGCGGCAGCGCATATACTACCGCACTTATGACTGTTAATGCTTTAGACATTATTTCCGGTACTGTATATTTTACCGGCGCTTCTTATGTTGGCCCGGTTAAAGTTTGGCTGATTACTTACAATCCTTCTACTTTTGACCTCGAGGCTTCAGATTCTACTACTGTTAATTGCACCAGCGGAACCAGCGTTAATTATCAATTCGTAGGCAATCCAACTGATTCTTTCAGGATAAAGGCTAATATTTATGATACTTCTACTTTAATTGGCACTACAGGCTATATTCCTACCTATCATACGAGCAACTTTTATTGGTATGCGGCAACTGTCCTTCCTCACGTAAGCGGAACAGCAGATGTTAGCCAGAACATTACTATGAATACGGGCACTATTACAGGTGGCTCCGGCTTCATAGGTGGTAACGTAACAACTGGCGCTAATAAAGGAACTGCAAGCGCACCAGCAGTTGGGTTGCGCATGTACCTGCTCAGTTCAACGGGCACAATGATGCAGCAAACTTTAACTGATGCTCTGGGCAATTATACATTTGGCACCCTTACAGCAGGAACTTACACTGTGTTCCCGGAAGCGCTCAATTATAAGACTACCGCTTACACCAGCATTACATTGACTTCATCTGCTATGTCAATGAGCGCTGCAAGCTTTATAGAGCACACAATATCCAAGACCATTACTCCAATTACTACAGGCGTAAACAATCTCCAATCCAATGTTTCTTCTGCATTTGTTTTCCCTAATCCATCAAATGGTAAAATAAACATTCAATGGAATGTAACAGCTACTGAAAAAGGAACTGTAACTATCTCTGATATTACCGGCCGCCAGGTATTTACATCAACAATCAATATGAACGAAGGTACAGGTATCAGCCAGTTAGACTTATCGGGTTTGACTAATGGCCTGTATATAATTAATGTAAAATCCAATTCTGTTAACTACAATAACAAAATAGAAATACAGAAATAAGTAAATTATTTTTCCCAATTAACAACAAAGCCCATGGAAATCCATGGGCTTTGTTGTTAATTTTAAGTAAAATAGCGCAAAACATGTGTCTAATCGCAAAAATAAATAAAATGGCACCTGTAATAGGCAAACCTGTACAAGGGCCCGTACTTATGCTCGCTTATACAAGCCTGCTTTTTCTAATTTATTAATAAGGGCATTCAGTTCAACAGGTTTGTAGAGGTAATCATCAAAACCACTGTCGAAGATTTTCTGCTGCTCTGTCACTGAAGCTGTAAAAGCTATGATATATACTTTGGCCTTTTCAGGGTCTTTCATTGCGCGTATCTGCTTTACTGTTTCATAACCATCTGACACAGGCATATGCAGGTCTAACAGAATAGCATCGAAATGTCCGGATGCATAGGTGTCATAAGCCTGCTTGCCATTTTCCACTATTACCGGAACGAGGTTTAGCGCCCTGAATTGCATCGCAATGATCCGTCTGTTGAATTCATTATCTTCAGCTATAAGGATTTTCAAATGGCCAAGGTCCGTTTTAACCGCACGCTTGGCGATTTCCTTTTTCGGGACCGCTGTAGTTGTAGTAAATGATATGGTAAAAAAGAACCTTGTACCATTGCCGGGGTTGCTTTCTATTTGTATGGAACTGTTAAACAAGCCCAGTACCTGTTTCACAATTGCAAGGCCGAGGCCTGTGCCGCCGTATTTGCGTGAGGTATCGGCTTCCGCCTGGGTAAATAATTCAAATATTGTTTCCTGCCTGTCCGGATGAATACCTATCCTGAATTATTCATAAAAAAAGGAAAAACCCTTGTGTGATTTAAGATAATTGCTTATCTTACAATTAGTTAGAAAGTTATCACACTATGAGTTTTTCCAAAAATAAAGGTACGACAAGTTTTGAAAATAGCCAGT
>CAISOH010000178.1 GCA_903887005.1 uncultured Bacteroidota bacterium
ACAAACCGCCGTATGCCGAACGGCACGTACGGTGGTGTGAGAGGACGGTGAGGGAAATAATCCCTCACCTCCTACTCGATTTTTGTCAGACAACAGTGGTTTTTAATTCATAGAATGAATAATAAAAGGCTATTCGAATGACATTTCATGGACAAATAAAGCGACTTGTTCAATTCGATTCCTATTCAATGAATATTTTATCTGTTTCCCGTTTCGTTCGGTGCTAACAATATTAGCCCGGCGAAGTATTGCCAGGTGTTGGGATGCCACCGATTGCTCTAATCGTAATTTGACATAGATGTCTGTAACGTTAAGTTGTTTGTTTTCATCCAACAACTTAAGTATTTGTTGGCGCAGTTTATGGTTTATTGACCTCAATGTCATAGCTCCATTTTTTACAGATACATAATCCATTTTATTTTTTTCACCAGTTTCTTGCATTTTATGAAATCCTATTGAATAATATAGGACGAGCCAAATATAGTATTAACTATTAGTAACTTAATCCCTAATTCAAGTAATTTAAAAATTATTAATTTGGGCTTAGTTAGGGTAAATTCTTTAACTCAGATTTTGCACACTAAGTGCAAAACTCAATTATAATTAACTGTCACAGGAACGCCATTTGGATTAGTATAACTCCCTACAGGTTGAGCGGCTGCAACGACCATAGTTGCACTAACTTTAACATTTTGGGTTCCACCACTACTCAACGTACCTGTGGACGAAGGGGTGCTGTTGAAAGAATTCACAGTCATACTATGGCCGCTGCCATCTGTAATAGTAGTACTGGAAGGAAGTGTAATAACATAAGTATAACTGGCTTGCCCTGAAACAGTAAATTCAGCCGCTGCTACAGTCCCGGTAGTAGAAGGGAGGGTAACACCACCGGAACCGCCTGTTGTGCGAGTACTGGATGTTGTAAGGACAACAGTACCGCCAGTGCTGGTAGAGACTGCAACATTTCCAAAGTTCATATCGGTTATTTTGGCAATGGCAATTGGGGTGATTACGTTAGCAGCTGCAGCCGCAGTTGCTGATGACTGTCCAAAGGAAACAGAAATAGACCCAAGAACTACTGCAGTGGTAATGATTGTTTTTTTGATCTTGTTCATTGTAGATAATTATAAAGGTGAGTAATAATTTCAATGTGCTATACTTCTAAACGTGGTAATTTCCTTACTTTACAGTTTCAAGTGTGAATGAAATGAAATTTTATTAGTTACGCTATTTATTAATGTCAGGTTGCGTATTTGTAAAATCCTATCACAATCCCTTTTAAACAGTTCCATAATAGTTGTTTATTTTCTGTTGTAAATGTAAGTCTGAAGAATAAGTGTTTTTATGATAAATAGCATCTAATTAAATGATGTTAATCATGAAGTAACTAACACCATATTTATTAATGAGATTTAAATAAAACCAACTGCTTATCCCCTTCGTTCCTTTTTGAAGAAGGTAAGCTAAGTTAACCTTCAGGGCTCGCAGAAGCAATTAGATTGTAGGTAATGCAGTGATTCGATGCTACTTGCAGAACATTGCATAAACAGTAATAATAACCCGAAGAAGAGAGTTTTATGCGTTTTAGCTAGGCAACATTTATGATAAAGGAGTGAAAGGGATAAGCAGTTAAAACCATTAATGTTAATTTCTCATTAGCGGGGATATCAAACTATGGACCTGAAATGGTTATCAGGCTTGCCGGGATATTTATACTCCTTTTTGTTTCCTATCAGAAAGAAGACGTTATTATTTATACCAATAAAATCAAAGTAAACACCTCCTTGTTCCCTTCTTCTAAAATTGGCATTCTATATCTTTATTTATTTAAAGTAGCCATAGCTCAGTTTAAACCGGAATCAAATGTCAAAGCCTTTTGGTGAAAAGGAGTCTCGTGAGATAATAAGGATTTTACCTTATTGATAGTAAGGGGTTTCTCAATATAACCCCACAAAAATGGATTACCGAGTGCCCTTTCTTTATCGTTTGGATTAATTGATGATGAAAGCATGAAAATCTTAAAATGGTCTTTAATGACGTCAGAAAATTTCTCAAATTCATCAAGTACTTCCCAACCAAGCAAAGTAGGCATATTTATATCTAGTAACAGAATGGTATCATTTACCTCATCACTTTTAAAGGTTGACTGTATATGCCTGAGCGCTATGTTAGGATCGGTAAATGTATGTATCTCTGCTGTAGAATATAAACTACGAATAATATTCAGGCATATTATGTTATTGACCCTGTCATCATCAATTACAATGTAGTTATGTTGTTTTAGTAGCATTCTTTGAAAACCGCTCAGGCTTTTTGCATTCTTTAAAGCAATGCCTTTACTATTGATTAAAGCTTCTCCACAATAATTAATGGCGAATGAATACCTGATCAGAAATTCATTAATTGTATCCGCATGCAAACCGATGGGTATATTGGCTAGGGCATAAGAATCATCATTCATAGATCTTCTTATGCAATTTTTAATATTTATAACTTCATTAAATTTATTACAACTTTTTTGAAGGGTAGAAATAATACCATCCAGGTCTAATCCATCTAAAATCATTCGATTTACTTTATTATCCATGTGTGTGGATAACACACCTACTTTGT
>CAISOH010000179.1 GCA_903887005.1 uncultured Bacteroidota bacterium
CTGAATAATTATATTCTCTGAATTTTATGAATACCGAACTTGCAAAATTAATAGCTGAGGAACAGATGGCGAAGGCTGTCTGGCTTAGTTGCAAGCGTAGGATGGAGGAATATAATCAAGTACAAGATCAAAAGAAAAAAACATCCTCAACTGTTAACAGGCATATTTTAAAAAGAATGAAACAAATGGCTAAAACAGGTTAAAATTCTTTCCCACTTTTCTTTAACTTATCATCACTTCTTTCCGGATTCATATCATAATGCTTACGAACAGTTTTTTCATTTTCAGCGGCGAGTTTACTAGCCTGTTCTATACCGTGGCTGTCAGCTACATCAGTAAGTCTGAGATGTTTTAACTGATAAAAAGTTATATCAATATCTTTGAACTGCTCATTTTGAGTAACCAGTCTGTACCAACGTTTATGAATTTGATAGCTTTTAATTGGTATTAGACCAGGCTTTAACCCTTCACTAAAAACAAACCAGTCTTTGGGTGCATCCCCTATAATTTCTTTCCAGTATTTGACAGAAAGGTCAGTCATCACCCTGTTTTTCTCAATGTATCTTTTGCCTTTGTGAATTGAAAAGAGAATGTTCTGATTTGCAAAGTCAACATGCTTAACCTGTAATCTCATCATTTCCGTTGACCGAGGAGCAATATTATAAAAAACCTGCAAATAAAGCCAATAGGAACGGAAATTATCCCGGAGATAGTTAGATAACTTTTTTTGATCTTTCGGGCTAATTTCAGCTTCTACACGCTTTGGATCCAGTTTTTGCCTATTAAGGGACAATGGAATATTAGCATCTACAACATCAAAGTCAAGTAACTCTTTATAATAATAACCTAAAACCTTCCGGCATCGGTTATACTTATCACCTGAAAAAACCTTTGTATCCTTTTTAATGGCACACTTTTCTATTATTTCTCGAAGATTGCGCCTGGTTACTTCGTTCATTGCTATTTGAGCGATACCTAGTTTAGAAGCCTGTTCAAGTATCTGTTTTAGAATATTGTTTGTTTCTTGTTTCCGAGTGTCTTCTGAAACTTTAATTTTCGTATCTGCAAATTTTAAAGCAGATTCGAAAGGCATATATTTACTGACTTCATTAACGACAACCTCCTTTTTTAGTGATGGAATGCATTCACCTAATATTGGATCCCACCCATTATTTTGAAGATTGTCAATTTCGAAATCAAGAGAGTCTTGTAATAATCTACGTCTCTCTTCTAGCGAATTCACCCTATTAAAATTACTAATCGAAACTTGTTTACTAATTCCTTTATTGTCATCATAATATCTGTACCTGATGAGCCACATTTTATTCAGTGATGGCTTCTTCCCGGTTTTCCAGTTTTTAGGCGTAATTGACACCTTTCCCATTCGTCTGTTTTCAGGCAGATTTAGCATAAAGTGTGTGAAGTTTTGTTGGATTTTTAAGATTAGCGAGCTAATTATTTCTCATCAAAAATAGCGAAGAATATTGATTTTACTATGATTCCCGGGGATTTTTATTTTTAGAATGGGCTAACAATCATCAGCTTGGGAAGCTGATGCTCTACCAACTGAGCTACTTCCGCTTATGAACCGCTAAATTAGTAATTCCATGACAAAACTCAAATACCATTTGCTATATATTATTTTCAACTAAACTTTTTGGTTACTATTTCATTTGCCTTTTAGAATATAAGGTCACTTATTAACAGAAAAACTAACAAATACCACTACATTTTATTATCGGATTCGAATATCTGCTTTGTCTTGGCTTTTAATAAGGTTAGATCCGTTGGAACAATGCCGACAGAATTCCCCAATGGAGTATCTAAGCATCCAACAGATTATAAGAAACTAACCGGAATTCAATTGTTCGCATTTTTTTTTTATTTTCACCCTTCCAAGATGTAAACTATGCACGAAATAATAAGTTTATTAAAGACCTTACTTGCCGACCCGGACAGCCTGATGAAATTTATTACCGATCACGGGGGGCTGTATGTGGTAATGTTTATCATTTTTGCCGAAACAGGTTTGTTTGTGGGCTTCTTTTTGCCCGGAGATTCTATTTTGTTTATTACCGGCATTCTTATCGCAAATTCCCTTTCTCCTTTTGGCAATGAGTTCCTGAACCTGATTTACTGGGTTACATTGATCAGCAGTTCGGCCATAGTAGGTAATTTGTTAGGGTTCTGGTTTGGCAGGGAAACAGGGCATTTATGGTTTGAAAAAAGAGATACCTGGCTTTTTAAGCAGAAGCACCTGAAACAGGCGCATGATTTCTATGAAAAGAAGGGTAATCTCGCTATTATTTTAGGCCGCTTTCTTCCTATTGTGCGCACCTTTGCGCCGCTTGTGGCGGGTATTGTGGCCATGGACCGGAAGAAGTTCATTTCATACAGCATCATAGGCGCTATAGCATGGGTATTAAGCATGACATTAGCAGGATATTTTTTAGGCCATAATGAATTTGTAAAGAAAAATATTGATAAAATAGTTATCGTAATAATCATCGTAACTACTGCTCCTGTATTATTCAAAATGTTCTTTGGAAAAACTAAAAAGACATCGGAACAGTAATAATATTAAAAGATGCAGCAAAAAAAGGCCATTGGCATTTTAAGTATCCCGGTAATTGTAGCCGCGCTGGGATACTTCGTGGACATATACGACCTGCTGCTTTTTGGTATGATACGCGATACAAGCCTGCAAAGCCTTGGCCTGAAATGGGATGAAGCCGTTAGTGCAGGTCTCGACATTATGAGCCTTCAAATGTATGGCCTGCTGATTGGCGGAATATGCTGGGGAATGATGGGTGATAAAAAGGGTAGGTTAAGTGTATTGTTTGGCTCCATTTTATTGTATTCCGTTGCTAATGCCGCCAACGGTTTTGTGCAAACCATTCCGCAGTACAAATTATGCAGGTTCATAGCAGGTATTGGCCTTGCCGGTGAACTGGGCGCGGGGATCACATTAGTGAGCGAACTGGTTTCAAAAGAGAGAAGAGGTATCGCCACATCCTTTGTGGCAGCTGTAGGGCTTACCGGGGCTATCGTCGCATATTTCATATCCAGGGTATTTGACTGGAGAGTATGCTTTTATATTGGCGGCGGATTAGGCATCATGTTACTTTTCCTACAGGTGAGTGTATTTGAGTCAGGTATGTACACAACATTGAAAAATGCCAATGTGCAGAAGGGTAATTTTTTAATGTTTTTCAATAATAAAAAAAGATTCAGGAAGTACATGCTGGCCATATTGGTTGGGTTACCCACCTGGTATGTGATCGGTTTGCTGATACAGGTGTCTGACAAGTTTGGCAAAGAGTTTGGCATTACTGATAAAATAGTCCCCGGCAAGGCTGTTATGTATGCCTACATCGCCATAGCCGCTGCCGATATGTTGATAGGTGTAGTAAGCCAGGTATTAAAAAGCCGTAAAAAAGCCCTTTATATTTTCTTTGTAATAACCATAATAGGTATTGTACTTTATTTCCAGCAGCAAAATGGCAGTGCAGCAGGCATGTATTTCATTTGTGGTGTTTTGGGTTTTGGCACCGGTTTCTGGGCATTATTCGTTACGATGGCTGCGGAGCATTTCGGCACCAATTTAAGGGCCACGGCCGCAACTACCGTGCCGAATATGGTGCGGGGTTCCCTGCCATTGATGGTTATTCTTTTCAAATTCTTAGTACCCCATTTCGGCTTTATACATGCAGGCGCCATCACAGGATTTATAGTAATGGTGGTTAGCTCCATAGCCGTTTTCCTTACAGAAGAAACTTTTGGAAAAGATTTGAACTTTTTTGAAGAGTAAAAACCCCTGAACCCCTAAAAGGGGGACCATCTATTAAACTATATTTTACAACTTCAGGAATAGTATATAGATTATGCTGCATTATTTTTTGTAATTCAGCATAGTTTTAAGGCATAACCTTCCAATCCAATAAATAATATTGCTTAATAGAATTCTATAGGTTAATAACCTTGAAACATCTCAATGCCTGGTTCTCCTTCAGGGGGCAGGGGTTTAAGCAATACTTGGATGAACCGGCACATGTTTAGGAGCCTTTTTAATAATAAACGCCCAGAATAAAGCGGAAGCAACAGGCGCCAGTACTGAGACGAATAATATCCATAATACCTTATCTGCCTCATTCATATGTTTGAACCTTGCAAGTAATACCAGGCAATAAATGAATATAGGCGCAGTAATAATCGCCGCCGTAGCCAGCATAATTAACAGGGTATCATAATTACTGCTTGTGATCCCTACTACAGCTCCGGGAACATGGTTCCCATCTGCTAATGGCAATAACAATATCATGTAATATACAAAGCATATTAAAAACGCAACGATAGGTATAAAGCATACGATACCAATTCTATTTTAGCTTTTTCATCAAAGATCATCAGGTTGTCCATAAAATATGATTTAGATATACAATTAGTTATCTGAATACATAAAAAACCCGTGCCATAAGAAAAAAAATGAAACTGTGAATTAATTACTATAATCGAAAACCCGGGTTTTTTATTTGTGCGATTGCTTCATACTTCCTTGCTGAATCCCGGTTGCCCATTAGTTTATAAGTGAATGCGATATTTTCATATAATACATTGAAACCGGGATTAATTAATAAACCTTTGTTAGCATAAGCAATGGCTGAATCATATCTGCCTAAACTTCCGAAACAAGCTGAAATGTTAGTATATAATTCTGCATTATTAGGGTTTGCATCAATAGCTTTTCTGAATAATTCAATGGCTTGCTGATATTTTTTAGTAACAAAATATACTTTAGCTAAATTGTTTATTACATCAAGAAAATCCGGTTTAAATTTCAGGGCTGATTTATCATAAAATTCTGCAGAGTCATATAGGGACATGTTAAAATATACATACCCAAGATTAGCACGCGCATCCGCAAAATCAGGATAAATCTCTATTGCCTGTTTAAAGTAATTTATGGCTTCTCCCCTGATATGTTGTTGAATTGCAGGATCATTTTCATTCTTTACGACAGTATTTTCCAATTCATATCCCATGTAATAATGGAGCCTGCTATTGTTAGGCGCTTTTTGAATATCTGCTTTACATAATGTATAATTGTCCAGCCAATCATCATTTCGGGCAATGGTAATAACACAATAAACAATTGAAATAATAATAATTACGCCCAATACTTTTGGCTGTTTTAAAATTGCAAATCCAGTCTTTGTTCCAACAAATTTTTCAATAATAAGCGGCAGCGCCAGGCAATATCCTACAGAGCCAAAAAACAGAAAGCGTTCTCCCATAGCAGATCCTATTAAAAATGGAATATTGGTAAATATTGATATAGTTACCAGGAAAAATAAGATGGCGAAAGCAAAAGGATCTTTATGATTTTTAATTAAACTTCTGATACTGAAAAAGGCAAGGAAAAGGTAAACCGCCAATGATATTAACACTAACGGATCATTAAAATGAACTAAAGGAATGGAGTTATAAGAGTAATCGCAGATAAGCGGATATGGGACAAATAACAGTTTTATGTAAAAACCCATTATTAATACTGCTGTAGCTATCCTTGATTCAATAGCAAGGCCCGGTTTTGCAAGGGCATTATCTATAAAATTAATGTCAGAAACGTTGCCGGCATTATAAGAATTTAAAACTGATAACCTGATTGCAAGAAAAATAACAGCAGCAAGTACAATACCTGAAGTAATATATATACTACGTTTTCTTTGTTCATTTATGTATAAAAAGAAAACTATTGGAATAATGGCAAGAAAAGTAATTCCTGTTTCTTTGGATATTAATGATAAAAAGAAGCAAAATGAGCCAACTAATAATTGAATTATTTTTCCAGATTGGATGTATTTAATAAACACGTTCAGGCATAAAAAAGCGAAAAAGAAACAAAGCAGTTCATCACGGCTTTTAATATTGGCCACTACTTCCGTATGTATGGGATGTAATGCAAATAATAAAGATGCTATAAAAGCCACTGCTGTTTTTTTTTGTTCAAAAAGCTTATCCAAAAACCGGAAAAGCAATATTACGCAACCGGCAAACAAGAGGATATTAATTAAATGATATGGAACAGAATTCAGCTCAAAAAACTCATACTCTGCAGCAAACATTACTAAAGACAACGGACGATATAAATCATTTGAATTTATAGAAAATCCTCTGCGGTAAGGTGTTGATAATATTTCCGGGATAGCCGGGATCCCCTTAGTAACAAATGCATTCGATTTTATTACATCATTATCATCCAGTACAAAACCATTTTTGAGTGTATTTGCATAGACAATAAATGAAATAAGCCCAAGCAGCAAAGTGAGTTTCAGATTCAGGGAAAACCTGATTTTCTTTGAGGAAGTATTTTGTGTGTTGTCAATACTACGAGTTGCCATTGAATTTGGCATTATTTTTTTAATTCGGTTGTTTGCCATTTATTTCATTATATACTATTAGATATTTATATTTTAGAATAGTCTCTTTTTCCTTTGCTTATTCAGGAATTCTTCAAACTGTGCCCGGCTGAAGCTGCTAAGGTTATTGCTGGCGGTTAGTCCGCCTTTTTGTGCGATCAAGGTTCCATAATAGATGTCTTTAAATCCATCAATTGAATGTGCGTCCGGGTCAATAGATAACAATACGCCTTTCTCTATTGCGTATGCTATCCATCTCCAGTCTATGTCCAAGCGGCGGGGATGAGCGTTAATTTCTATAATAACATTATGTTCAGCGCAGGTATCAATTACCTTTTTATGATCAAGCGGATACCCCTTTCTTGATAATAGCAGTCGTCCGGTAGGATGTCCCATTATGGAAGTATAAGGATTACGTACTGCTGTTAATACCCGGTCCATTGCCTTATCTATAGACATTTTCAGATTGCTATGAACACTTGCAATAACTAAGTCAAAAGTATTGAGGACCTGTGTATTATAATCAAGACTTCCGTCACTTAAAATATCAGATTCAATACTTCTGAATATTTTAAATGGAGCCAGTTTGGCATTGAGTGATTCTATTTCCTGGTGCTGAGCAGCAATGCGTTCCGGTTTTAAACCACCTGCGTAAAAAGCAGATTGTGAGTGATCGCTGATTACCAGGTATTCAAGTCCCTGGTCTCTGGCAGCCATTGCCATTTGTTCAATAGTGTGAACTCCATCGCTCCAGGTGGAGTGGGAGTGGATGATGCCTTTTATATCCGCAGGTTTAATAATGTCAGGAAGTGCATTTCCTGAAGCCTGATCAAGAATACCGGCAGTTTCACGAAGCATTGGCGGAATAAAAGCCATGCTATTTATGATAAATATTTCCTCCTCTGATGATACTTTATCCGGCAATATATAACGGGCTAAAAATGCATTTGCAAACTCGTCGCTACCGGTTGTTCGGAATAATGTATCATTAAACCGGTCTTTATCAGTAAGAAAAAACCGGATACGCGGCTTTTGTGGAATGTGAACTACAATACTGCCATTGGGTTCTTCTTCAATAACCGTGTCCGGCAATGATTCAAATTCTTTCCAAATGACTTCCTTAGCGAGATTGGTCACAAACTCTATGAATTCAACTGTTTCATTTTGCCTTCTGAAATCACCGGTTAGCGAAAATAAGTGATTGGGATAATTTTTTTGTAATTGCTGCAATACCGAATTTGCAAAAACCTCCACTTCGGCCCAAAGATGAAAGCCAAGGTTTTGATTGAAATAAACAATATTTTGCAAAACATTTTCCTGTGTTTTTGCTCCAAAGCCTTTCAGGGCCACTAACCGGTTCTCATTACAGGCGTATTCCAGTTCACCCAAAGACTCTATTCCCAACTCTTTCCAGATGACGGCTATTTTCTTAGGCCCAAGTCCTTTTATTTCCAGCATTTGCAATATACCGGGAGGTGTAATTGCTAAGAGATTTTCTAATTGGGCCAATTTTCCGGTAGCCAGTAGTTCCCTTATTTTTTTACCGGTTGACTCACCAATTCCTCTTTGGCTAAACAGCTCTGCATCAACCATCCCGGCCACCTCTCCGGGTAATCTTTCTATATTAAAAGCAGCTGTAGCATACGACTTCGATTTGAAACTGTTTTCACCATGTATATCCATCAATTTTGATAGCAGGGAGAAGTGATCAGCTATTTCGTAATTGTTCATCATAAAAGAGGCAGCGGATTTTGCTAATTCCAAAAGTAGCAATAAGAACTATTACCTGAAAATTAAGGTGTATGTTTTGTTGACTAATGTTTTGAATATTTATCCATGCTATTTGTATTCCAATAATTTCCTTTCCAATACCATTTGTAAACTTAATTAAAACCAATATTCAGCTATTAACTTTTTAATTACATAATTTTTAATCCTGCGGTAATACCTTTTGAAGAAATAAGAATATCTTTGATGATGTATTAATGTCATTTAGCAGTTTTTTATAGGGCCATATCAGGGATGGCAAAAAACACGTGAATCTGGCACAATAGCATTTTAATAGTAAACCGGTAATTAATTATGGTGGGATCTGCATTTTCATTTGGCACTGAGCAGTTTAACAGGATTTTCCCGTTTTACATTTTAATCAGCAGTGAATCAAAGATCACTTCATTAGGCGCTTCATTTGCAAAACTGCCTTCTGTAAACGAGGGGCAATCATTTGTTGAAAACTTTGATCTAAAATCTCCTTATACTGAAAACATATCCTTTAATTCATTAAAAGAATTATCAGGACAGGCTGTTTTATTAAGTATCAAAAATTCAAGTGCCCATACCCTAAGAGGCCAGTTTGAATACATCAGGGAGCAAAATGAATTATTGTTTATAAATACTGCTGTTTTTTCTACTGCCGATGACGCAAAACAAGGGCAAACAAACAGCTTGGCCAAAGGGGCGTTATTGATAAACAGGTTTGATGTATTAAAAGACCATGAAGTCTCATCGAATGATATCAAAAACCTTTTAGAAACCGTCAATGAACAGAAAGATGCCATCAAAAACAGTGAACGTCTTTTAGAGCAGCAGAAGAAATTACAATTACAATTAAAAGAAACCGCGAACCGTTTATCATTCCTGATAAAAAACCTGGATTCGGGTGTAGTGGTAGAGGGTACAGACCAGAAAATTCTCCTTGTGAATGAAAAGTTCTGCAAGTTTCTTGGGATAACTCAATCCTCTGAGCAATTGGTTGGCATGAATTATAAAATTGCTACCAGTGACAGTAAATACCTTTATAAAAACCCCGACACGGCGCTCTTCAGGATATCCGAAATACTGGAACAGAAACAACCGGTAATCAATGAGTTGGTAGAACTGGCAGACGGAAGGTACTTTAAAAGAGATTACGTACCTATTTTTTTAGATGGTAAGCACGAAGGGCATTTATGGCAGTACCTCGATGTTACGGAACAGATCAATGCAGAGAGAAAGCTGGAAGAACAAAAAGTATTTTATGAAAATGTTCTGAATAACATTCCGGCTGATATTGCTGCATTCAGCCCTCAGCATGAATATCTGTTTATAAATCCTACAGCAATGAGGGACAAGGAATTAAGAAAGTGGATGATTGGTAAAAGAGATGAAGATTTCTGCATTTACAGAAATAAACCAATGAGTATTGCAAAAGACCGCAGAGCGCTTTTTAATAAAGTCATGGCTTCAAAACGGTTGAATAGCTGGGAAGAAAAATTAGTTCTCCCGGATGGCTCTGTTGAGTATCATTTAAGGAATATGTACCCGGTATTAAATGAAAATAATGAAGTAATACAGGTGATTGGTTTCGGTTTAAATATTACAGACAGGAAAAAAATAGAGGATAAGGTAAAAATAAATGAAAAACGCTACAGGGACCTTTTTAATTACAGCCAGGCGTTTATATGTACACATGATCTCAATGGCAAATTAGTTACGGTAAATCCGGCTATATGCGAGCTATTGGGTTACTCGCAGCATGAACTTACCGGGATGATGCTGAGTGATTTTTTACCAAAAGAAGATATCAAAAATTTCTATACCGAATATCTGGAAAAAGTTATCAAGGATGGAATTTCAAGCGGTGTACTGAGCGTTCTGGGGAAAGACAATAAAAAAGCATACCTTTTATACAAGAATTTCACAGTTCATGAAGAAAACTCTGAACCATATATCATTGGTTTTTCACAAGATATAACTGAAAGGATAAAGACTGAAAACGAACTGCTGTTAACCAAAAAAGTTACCGAAGAAGCCCACAAAGCAAAAGAGACTTTCCTGGCTAATATGAGCCATGAGATCCGTACGCCGATGACGGGCATATTGGGGATTGCAAGCCTGTTGTCCAAAACCGGGCTTGATGACCAGCAGAAGAAATTTACCACCCTTATTTCAGAATCTGCAAACAATTTGCTGAGTATTGTAAATGATGTGCTGGATATTGAGAAAATGGCTGCCGGCAAACTTGACCTTGAATCCATACCTTTTAAACTGGAAGATAAGGTCTTTACTACGCTGCAGTCATTCCAGTTTAAGGCGGAAGATAAGAATATCAACCTGTTGCTGAACAGTACCCTTGCCGATGATCTCGTGGTGATCGGAGACCCCTTCAGGTTAAGCCAGATATTAAATAACCTCCTGAGCAATGCCTTGAAATTTACCAATGAAGGTGAAATCTCTATTAACCTGGATTATAAGAAAAATGAAAGTAAAAAGGTTACCATAGAGATACAGGTGAAGGATTCGGGCATTGGGATCAGGGCGGATAAATTATCACAGATTTTCAGCCCGTTCGTCCAGGCGTCAACCGATACTACCAGGAAGTACGGAGGTACGGGTCTTGGCCTCACCATCTGTAAGAACCTCGTAGAAATGCAGGGTGGCCGCATTACCGTTTCCAGCATCATAAATGAGGGCACTACCTTCTCCTTTTATATACCATACGAGAAAGGAGATGCATCCATGCTGCCGGACGATAATAAAGCAGACCTGAATTATAAAGACCTTGAATCAATCAAAATATTAGTGGCCGAAGATGTAGAACTCAACCAGTTCCTCGTCAGGCACATACTTGAAGCATGGGGCTGCGAAGTAACTATTGTTGCCAATGGTTTAGAGGCGGTAGAAAAAGTAAAAAAACAGCACTTCGACCTTATTTTAATGGATATTCAGATGCCGGAAATGGACGGGATCACTGCCACCAAAATAATCAGGAGCCTGAATATTGTAGAAAAACCGGTGGTCGATAAATCCATAATTACCAAAAAGAAAAGAACGCTGAATGCCAAAGACAAATCATCCATACCCATAATAGCCCTTACTGCCAATGCATTGAAAGGCGATGACCAGCGCTACCTGAGCATAGGCATGAATGGCTATATCACCAAACCATATACCGAAGAAAAGTTATTTACCGTAATAAACCAGGTAATAAAAACCAACGATAAGCTGAGGCTTAAGTTGACCAACATCAGCAAAGACCCCAATGAAGCAGCCATAGAAGATAATGCGAAATTATATGACCTGTCGCTGATAAATACCATTGGCAAAGACGATCCCGCTTTTGCCAACAAGATCATATCCATCTTCGTGGAAACCATGCCAGAAAACCTGGCAAGTCTGATAACTGCCGGAAATGATAAAAACTATGAGCAGATTTCTAAGATAGCCCATAAAATGAAATCAAATATTGATTTTATGGGCATTAATTCATTAAAGGACATTATCAGGGAATTAGAGACTAATAAATTTGGAAGTGACAAGACGGAGATGCTTATTGAGAAAGTAAAAAACACACTTAAAAAAGTATTTGATCAATTAAAAGAACTGGCCTAAGAGCAAACGATTTCTTGAGTAAAGGGCAATGTGCAAGGTTAGGTTCAGATTTCAGCATGTCATGGTTCGGCATGGCTCACCATGACAAATTATCTATTTTACTTTTTAACTTTTGCCTATCTACTAATTACTATCTACTAACGACTATTTACTTTTTGACTTTTGAATTTTGAATTTACAATGTCTGTCGCTAAGACTATTAAGAGTAATCCGGCTTTAAAAAAAATTGTTCACAGAATGCTTATCCCTAAGGGGGGGGCAAGGCCGCGGCTTTGGGTAAGGCTATTCTTAAACAGGTTTTTTCATACCCGCAAAAGCGGCTCCTCCGTAGCGTGGCGGACGAGGATGGATGTACTGCCATTCAATAAATTTGAATTGGGGCTGAACTCCGCTATCGAGGATTTCTGCACCGTGAACAACGGAGTGGGAGATGTAATCATCGGCGATAACAGTTTAGTCGGCATGGGGAACGTAATCATAGGCCCAGTGACCATCGGCAACAACGTTATCCTTGCCCAGAATGTGGTGGCCAGCGGCCTGAACCACGAATACAAAGACCCCGAAATACCCATACGCTTCCAGGATGTGACCACCGCGCCCATTACCATCGAAGATGATTGCTGGATAGCCGCCAATGTAGTCCTTACCGCCGGTATCACCATCGGGAAACACTGCGTGATAGCGGCTGGCTCTGTAGTCACTAAAAGCATTCCTCCCTATTCCGTAGCTGTTGGCAATCCCGCAAAAGTCATCAAGCGCTATGACAGCAGCCTGGGGGAATGGGTAAGAGGGGAGTGATGGGGTACTCCTCCTTCAAAAGTCGCATGGAAATAAAAAAAGGAATCAGGATACAATCCCAATTCCTAATTACATCCCGATAGCTATCGGGACAAATTCCAACAAAAAATTACCTTATCAGGTTTTCTAATTTCCGGTCATCGGTTATTACCACTTTGCCGGTCTTAATATCTATGAGGTGCTCGCTTTTAAAATCGCTGAGTGTGCGTATGAGTGATTCTGTGGCGGTGCCTGCAATGGTTGCGAGATCATCGCGGCTGATGTCGATCAGATAGGGTTCCTTTTTGTTGCCATGGTACTTCCTGTGCAAACTGATCAATGCTTCGGCCACTTTCTTGCGCAGTGTGTTGTAGGCTATTCCGAGGAGCTGTTTTTCTTTTTCTACCAGGTTTTTGGCCAGCAGGCTGATGAATTTCTGGGCCGTTGCGGGGCTGCTGTTTATCAGGTCTTCAAAGTCTTTGCGGGGTATGAGCACCAGCTCGGTCTCTTCCATGCTTTCGGCATTCTCTTTATAAGAGGTACCCTCCAGAAGAGACACATAACCGAAGAAATCGCCTTCGTTGTAAAGGTCCATAACAAGGTCTTTACCGTCTTCGTGGGTTTTGTAGGTTTTTACTTTTCCGTTGAGGATGTAGTATAAGTAGTGCGGGTGCGCGCCTTCTTTGTATATTATCTGCCTCTTTTTATAGGTGTTGGTGTTGCTTTCATTCTTCAGATCTTCCAGGCTTTTTTTGTTGTCCAACGTGGACATCAGTTCATTCAGGCCCTGAAGGTCGGGCGATAGCTGTTTCTTCATTATCTCTATCTTTCGGAAACGGCTTTCAAGGGCGTTGAGCAGTTCATTTCCGGCAAAGGGCTTGGTGATATAATCATCGGCGCCCATTTCCATAGCTGAACGGAAATCGCTTCTCTCGCTTTTAGAGGTAAGGAAGATGAAGGGGATATTCTGTGTAGTGGGGTCTTTATGCAGCACATGCAGCACCCCATAGCCGTCAACGCCGGGCATCATAATGTCGCAGATAATGAGGTCTGGAAGATTTTTCTGCGCGGCTTCAATACCTTCTTTACCGTTGGGCGCCATCAATACTTTGTAATTGGAGAGCATTAATATCTCCGCTACGTTTTCCCTGATGTCTTCGTTATCTTCAATTATCAGAATTGTCTTCATTACCTGATTTTTTATCGTTAAAAGTGATTGTAAATTTAGTGCCTTTTCCTACTTCGCTGTGGAATATTATTTTGCCGTTCAGCAGTTCCGCATATTTGTTTACTATATGCAGCCCTAACCCGGTGCCTTGTATATTAGTGACATTTGAAGAGCGGAAAAACCGTTTAAATAAATTTTCCTGGTCTTCTTTCGGAATACCGATCCCGTTATCCTTCACGGAAAGAATAAATTCATCATCGTTCCTTTCTGTACTTAATTCTATCATTGAATCTTCAGGAGAAAATTTAATCGCATTGGACAATAAATTGGTTACAATATGCCTCATCATGGAAGCATCTAAATATACATAATTACTGCCGGTATGGTTGTAGTAAATGCGCTGTCCTTTTAATAAATGCTGCACTTCCTGTATGGCGTCGTTCATTTGTTTCCTTACATCATACTGGCTGTAATGAGGATGAATGTTGCCTTCTTCAATTTTACCTACTGACAGGAAGTCGTTCAGTATTTCGGTAAGTGATGAAACTGATGATACAATGCGCTGAATGTGTTTGTCCCTTTGCGTTTGCTCATTGCCAGATGTATATCTTGACAATAAATAAGCGGAAGATAAGACCGCGCTCAAAGGCGTTCTGAATTCATGCGAAGCCATTGAAACGAAGCGGGACTTCAATTCATTCAGTTCCTTTTCTTTTTCCAATGCCGTTCTCAGCTCCGCTTCCGCAATTTTCTTTTCAGAAATATCTATGGCAATGCCAAGGTAACTGGTAATAACGCCGCGTGCGTCTTTTAAGGGCGTAATATCCAATGATACGAAAAATGTACTTCCGTCTTTTCTTACATAATGCCACTCAAGGTCATAGCTATTATCTAATTCAGACAGGGTTGCCAGCACTTCAAAATCAGGTTTGATATTCTTTCCAAGTTGTAAGGAAAGTTCTGATGCTTTAGAAAGCAGTTCATCATAAGAGTGAAAAAGGGCCAGGGTATGTTTATTTACAATTTCATCGGCATTATAACCCAACGATTTTTCAGACGCCGGATTGAAAAACTGTATTAAACCTTTTTTGTCGCATACAATAATAATAGCGCCTGCATGATTCCAGATATTATTCAGAAAGGTATTTACTCTTTCCAGTTCGGTATCTTTCCTTTCGGTTTCCCTGATTTGTGAGCTTAACTGCTCCACAGTTAACGCAAGGGACTGAGAGCCTTCTTTTACTTTTTCTTCCAGGTGGGCATTTAATTGCTTTATAGCCTGTTCTGTTTCCTTTCTTTGGGTAATATCATTTATGAATGCAAGGGCAAAATTCTCGTCCTCAATAGTATAATGCCCGAGGCTGACTTCTACCGGAAATTCAGAGCCGTTTTTTTTCAATCCTGCAAGTTCCATTCCCAATCCCATAGGGCGGCTGTGAGGGTCAGTACTATATCGGGTGCGGTGATTAATATGCCTGTCTTTATACCGCGGTGGAATAAGCGTTTCTACCTTTAACCCAATAAGCTCTTCTTCACTATATCCAAACTGATGCTCAATATATTTATTAGCCATTTGGATATCGCCTTTTGAATTGGTAACGAGTATCCCGATACTAGCATAATTGAAAAGCGCCTGAAACGTTTTACTGTTTAAAGTCGTGAATGGCATGCCGTAAGTTACTTTGCTTTTTTAAAACTGCAAAGTTAACTGTTTGCTTAATAAGTTGTTGCCATGTATATACGGTGCAAGACGTTTATTTATGGGAATAATTCCGGAAGCGCAATTGAGCAAAATCAAATTGGAGAGTGACTATCGTCATTAAGATGGATACCAATAAAGAATACTTTTGAAAAAACAAAATGCTTCGGATGAATACATAAATAAATAAATGGTTAAACTAAAAAAGACGTCATTTTGTTTTTAAAATATGATAATTATTGCCAGTGTGATGAATTAAAATTGAGAAGGTTGCGGAATCAGGTTGAGGTGTGAAATTTGCAGAGGGTATTGTGAATGACTTACAACATATCGCTACAGCTCTTTATCACTAATGTTAAAAGCTAAATGATTTTTTATGAAAAAGGTAATTGTTGCATTTGATGGAAAACATTTTTCAGATGGGGCTTTTAAATTTTTAAGCTATCTGAATGAGAAACAACAAATATTAGCAACCGGCGTGTTTTTGCCGATAGTTGATTATGCAGAATTATTATACTCATTAGGCGGGCTTAGCGGGCCAATATACTATAGAGATATTGAAGGCGGGGATACGGCTATCATGCAAAAAAACATTGACCGATTTAAGGCGCTGTGCGAACACAACGGGATAGAATATCGTGTTCACCCGGATATAGAAAGAAATGTTATTTCCGAGATAAAGCTGGAGTCGAGGTATGCGGATTTGTTAGTTATCAGCAGTGAGCTTTTTTATAAAAATTTAGGCAAAGGAACACAGGATGATTATATAGAAGACGTTTTGCATAATGCGGAATGCCCCGTTATATTAATACCTGAGCATTATCATTTCCCTGAAAATGTTATTCTTGCCTACGACGGAAGCCCATCTTCGGTATATGCCATAAAACAGTTTGCATACCTGCTGCCGGAGTTTACTGATTTAAAAACGTTACTGGTATTTGCAGGCGCTGAAACAGACAATATACCAGGTATGGATTACATAGAGGAATTAACCGCCCGCCATTTTAATGATCTTGACATTCATAAACTGGGAATTATCTCCAATAAATATTTCAATACCTGGCTGCGGGACCATGAAAAGTCTATTTTAGTTACTGGAGCCTACGGACGTTCTGCATTATCTGAAATTCTTAAAAAGAGTTTTATTACTGAAGCTATACACGACAATAAATTACCAATATTCATTGCGCACAAATAATAATAGAAAGTACTGAAATCGGGTGCCGTTTTTTGTTTTAAAATAACGCTATTTCCCCTTTGCCTGTTTCCTGAAATATCTTCTTAACAATACACTATGTTTCAGGGCTTCCATATTTTCGTCAAGCCCTTTTGCAGCATTTTTAATGTTTATCATGCTTTGCTGAATGTTTGTTGCAAAAGAAGTATCTGCCAATAGTAAGTTTGCGGCTCCTTTCCCGGAATTAACGCGCTGCATCGTTATTGAAAGTTGGTTTGAGGTGGCGTTTAGCTGATTTGAAGTTTCTTTTAATTTTTCAAACACGAATAACAGGTTTTTTCCCAAAGTAGTATCATATAGCACTTCTCCTATTGCTCCGTTTCCATGCTTTATCTGGGATGTAATTTCCTGCAGGGAAGAACTTACCAGTAGCACTTTATTGGTTGCAATATTCAGGTTATTAAAAGATTGTTTGAGGTTGCGGGCCATTTCGGGGTCTTTATAAAGGGATTGTATAGTACCATTATCAGAATTTAGATCTGTAGTCAGAATTTTCAGATTTTGAGTGATGACTTTAATGTTATCGTTTGATTGGTTTAAAGTTTCTAATACCCGGTCGGTATTAATCGGATTATGACTTTGAATTGTATCATTATTCTGAATTGTTGCTCCTCCATTTTTTAAAGTTGTTATATTAACTAATTTATCGCCCATCAGACCGTCAGAAGCAATAGCGGCAATAGCGTTTTTTGTAATGAACATACGTTTGCTTTCTTCTATCTGCATATCCACCTGTACCACGGTATCATTAATAAGGTTTACTCCTTTTATAATTCCTACTTTAACCCCGTTGAACCGGACATTTCCGCCCGTTTTCAGCCCGGTAGCGTTAGCAAATTTTGCAGTGATAACAAATGTCTTTGTAAACATTCCATTCTTTGACCCAACCTGGAAAATGCCAATAATAAACAGGACAATTCCTAACAGTACAAAAAAGCCAAGTAAAATATTTTTCCTAATTGATTTATCCATTTTGAATAGTATTATTGTTTAAAAAACTTTTTTAAATCAGGGTCATTGGTTTTTATCATTTCCTCATAGGTGCCTTGCGCCCAGGCAATACCGTCCTTTAAAAAAACGATTTGATTAGCGGCTTCTCTTGCCAAATCAATATCATGAGTAATGATAACTGATGTAGTCTTATATTTTTTTTGTAATTCCAGTATCAGGTGTATTATTTCTTCTGAAGTAATAGGATCAAGCCCTGTGGTTGGTTCATCATATAACACAATCTCGGGTTTCAGTATCAGGCTACGGGCAATTCCAATCCTTTTTCTCATGCCGCCTGATAATTCAGAAGGCATCAGGTCAATGGCATTTTCCAGCCCTACATTTCTCAGAGACTCTCTTACCATGTCTTCAATATTCCCGGTAATTTTTTTCCTTCTGCTCCGGCGTAACGGGAATGCAAGATTTTCACGTATAGTCATAGAATCATATAGTGCGCTGCTCTGGAATACAAACCCAATCCGCATTCGCAATTCATCCAATTCGCTGTGATTAAGTCTGGAAATATCTTTTCCAAAAACACGCATGGTACCACTGTCTGGTTTTACTAAACCGATAATGCACTTTATCAATATAGTTTTACCTATTCCTGATTTACCCATCACAACCATGTTCTGGCCGGTATAAATAGTCAGATTAAAATCCCGTAATACTATATTACTGCCAAATGCTTTTCGCAAATGCTCAATTTCTATGGCAGGTTTCAGGTTAGCTGAATCCGTTTCATTACTAATATTTTTCTTCTCTTCTTCCATTTTATAAATATCCAAGCATGGCCGATATCCGGGTTACTACCATGTCAATAACAATGACGCTAAGCATAGAAACAACAACTGAAATGTTAGCTGCTTTTCCCACACCTTCTGTTCCTTTTTTTGAATTATATCCTTCGGTGCAACCTACCAGCCCTATTGCAAATCCAAAGAAAAAAGTTTTGATAAATGAAGGAATAATATCCTTAAAAGCAAGTGTCTCAAATACCCGGTTGAAAAAGAAATTTATATTTACCTGGTCGGTAATATTTGACCCCATGTATGCTCCGAAAAGAGAAATGGTAACAGCATAAACTGTAAGTACAGGTATCATTAAAGTAGTAGCGGTGATGCGTGTAGCTATCAGGTATTTGAAAGGGTTTGTTCCTGATACTTCCATTGCATCAATTTGTTCCGTTACTTTCATTGAGCCCAATTCGGCGCTGATACCGGAGCCTATTTTTCCTGCACATATCAGTGCGGTTACCAAAGGGCCTATTTCACGCACGATAGAAACAGCTGACATAGCAGGTAAGTAAGAGCCAGCTCCAAACTCCACTAAAGTAGGCCTTGATTGCATCACTAATACCAATCCCAGAATAAACGCAGTAATTCCAACGAGTGTAAAGGATTTAATACCTATTTCATAACATTGGTTCAATATTTCGCGAAATTCATAAGGCGGTTTTAATCCTTCCCGGAAAACCGCGACATTAAACTTTGCCAGTTCAGCGACGCTTTCTAAAAAAGAATCCAATGATTTTGAAAACAACGGGCCATTATTTGATTTATCTGCTGCCATTTTTTTAATAAACATAGATTCTTTACCGAATATAAAATATGATGTTCATCATTCTGTATAGTGATTATAATCACAGGGTGTAATAACCATCATCATAATCAATAGTATAAAATGCCATTATTTTTGTTGCATTAATTAAACTATATTTTTTTATAAAAGTTGATTATGACTGTTACTATATTATCCGGGCAAAATGGATCCTTAACTTCTTCTTTTAATAATATTTTCATGCCAGGTAACAGGATACTCACAATCAGTTCTGAAAATGAAAAAAATATAGAAGAAAAGAAACATAAATACACCCGTAAAGAATATAACTACTCTTCTTTTTCCCGTTCGTTTAAACTTACGGATGATGTGAATAAAGATAAAATTGAGGCGGCATATGATAACGGGATTCTTAAATTATCACTTCTAAAGAATGGCTGGGCATATGCGTCTCAGACCATATCTGTCGCGGTAAAATAATTACAGCGACAGATTTTTTCCCACCTATCCTGGCCACGTAAGTGGCCAGGATTTTTTATGTGTGTCAGGCATGGATATGCGCTATAGGGTGAAAGTCCCGAATACGCTTTACAGTAGGGAGTATTAGCCAAGAGCAAGGGTGTCGTTGGCGACTGCGAATCTGAAAGAAG
>CAISOH010000180.1 GCA_903887005.1 uncultured Bacteroidota bacterium
TTATTTGTAAAAAGGTTTTTTACAAATCATCTATCTTACAGAATTCCCAACTAAGTCCAGTCTCATTTTCCGACTCGGCGTAATAAAGGAACAAAATCTGAAAATATTACTCCCACCTGATAAAATCCGTAACGTAACAAAAAACTGTTACGTAGCTGTTACTTGTTACGTAACACTTTCTGAATTATCATATTAATTTTTAAAATAGGGTTTTTAAACGGTAATATCTCCTAAACATAATATATACTTTTACATTTACTAACCATATATATATGCTATGAGCTATAAGGAATTGAAACCCATCTGCGATAGATTGAATGCTAAATTTGCCAATAAACTATTACCCACCACAAATTATTACGTTAAGAGATTTGTCATAATTCCCAATGAAGTACAGGACCCTGATGGATTTGAAAGGTATGTACATTGTGTAATAATAGGAATACCAACAGAGGAAATAGATAAAGCAATAGAAGAACATCCTTATTTAAATATAAGAATTCAATTCGCTGATAAGGGAATGGATGGATACTACCATCCTGAAAACTTTGGATTAACGGTTAAAATTCTGGATAGCATTAATCAGGTTAATATTAAAGATTACCCGCCACTCCCGCTGGTCAAAGCGGACGGCTTGCAGGTAAACAGAATGAAACAAAATCCGTAACGTAACAAAAAACTGTTACGTAGCTGTTACGTAATCCGTAACACTTGGTGAATCCGTAACACACACGTAACACCAAAATGTTACGTTACGTCCGATTTCTGCAATAATCAAATCATGTCCAGCTTCGTCATCATATACAGAAGCGTTCGCAATCCCAATCCCAATCCCAATCCCAATCCCAATCCCAATCCCAATCCCAATCCCAATCCCAATCCCAATCCCAATCCCAATCCCAATCCCAATTCCAAATTCCAAATTCCAGTAAAACTAAAACCGCCTCAGCACAGTTGCATAAATATCATACTGGTTGCGGTAAGTACCAATGCCAACATGCTCATTATACCAGGTGCCAAATATCCCGAATGTAGTTCTGTATTGTATGGTTTTAGAAAAACCCGCGCCCACACTGACTGTATTATAGATGAGTATTTGCGTAAGCTCATAGCTCAGGCTGAAATCATCAGGAGCTGTACCATATCCCATAATTGTGGAGAAATAAGCGCTGCGGTTACTCATATAATACCTCGATGTAAGTATGCCTGAATAATAAAGCGTTGAAGTACCATTAGGCCTTACGAAGTCCATGGCATAACCCCGCAAATTGAAATAAAAGTCCTTCCAATCCCGGCCTACGGCTGCGGTCCCTGCATAGATGGTACCATTATACGTGTTTAAGTAACGACCGCCAACCTCGGCTTCATAACCCTTGTTAAAGAAATAGCCCAATGAAAGGCCCGCCCTGTATGACGGGAATATTAATGCATATGGCGAATATGCGCCTACACCAAATATATGGAACTTCTTCGTTACGTTATAATAAGCTTCCGCTTCAAACTGGTAACCGGTGCCTATAAACCTTCCTGCATAGTTTACACGGGCGGTAAGCGTTCCCTTTTTGAACCGCCGGGTGTATTGTACTGTCGCTACACTGTTTACTACAAAATGCGTGCTATCAATGATTTTTGTATGCAGGTAGGAAAAACCAAATTCATTTTTCAGTCTCCTGCTATACAGGTATTGGGAATAATCCAGGTACCTGGCGTCCCAGGGATACATTTTTGTCAAAGTATCGGCAGATTTCCAGGCGTCATCCCATTCCTCTTTGTTTTCATGTATCTGTGCCTGTTTCATCAGAAAGTAAGGGTTATTGGGATACAATCTCCGCCCTCTTTGTGTCAATGCCAGCGCCGTATCATTTTCCCCCTTATCAATCAGCACGTTAATGGTATAATACAGGGGCACGGTATCATTCGGGGCAATCGCCAGCGCTTTGTAATATTCAATAAGCGCGGAGTCCTGTTTATTATTGGCAAGATATTGTTTACCCGAACCAAGTAACTGATCTACATAAGCGTTTCTGAAACGGAAATTATATGGATAGTTATTATAAAGGTTTCCTGAGATTGCATAAGCCTCCTGGAAACGTTTTGCATCTGCTAAAACCGAGGATTTTTTCAATAAAAGGTCTTTATCATCCGGGAAATAATGTAAGGCCTGGTCTGCATAATATATCGCCGAATCAAAATTCTTATTGGCAGCTTCTATATTTATTAAATAGTTCAGGGCGTCCATATTACTGGGCTGTTTATCTAATATGGATTGCAGAATGCCTATAGTGCCATAATAATCATCGTATAGCATAGATTGCTTTCCCGCGGCAAGCGATTGCTCCACGAAGCTGAGCAGGTATTGCCGGCGTTCGGGGTATTTTTGCAACAACTCCTTAGAAATAAGGGCCGCTTCCGAAAAGCGTCCGTAAGCTTCCAAAGTAGCTGATTTTTTAAATAATAAACGCTCATCACCGGGGTAATAGGTCAGGGCCTCATCAATAGTATGAATTGCGTCATCATATCTTCTTTGTGTGGAATAAGTATTTATTAAGTAATTAATTGCCAGTAAATTGGAATGATCGTAGAAAAGCACGCTTTGCAATGCAGTTACGGCGCTGTCAAATTCGCCGTCATTCAGATATTGCTTGGCGCTGAGCGTCCTTAACTCCAGGAAGTTATCCTTATTGGCCTTGTTCGGGCTGGCTTTATATATAGTTTCTGCGATAACCGATGCAGCGCCATAGCTTTTCAGGCCTTCCAGTATGCCCATTTTCTTCAGGAGTAGCTCACGGTCGCGCGGCGAACGTTTTAAACCAACATTTACCCACCTGAGCGCGTCTTGCAGCAAGCCCCTGCTGGTAGCGATATTGATAACATAGTTCAATGCATCCCGGTTGCCGGGGTCTTTATCAAGTACCGCCTGGAATTGCAGGTATGGGTCGGTATTCATATAATACCTTCCGGCCTCCATTCGTAAGTATATATTAAGTTTTTGCACTTCACTGTTGGAAGGATACAGCTTCAGCAGTTTTTCTACTACCGTAATTGCTTCCACATAGCGCGACATTGCATCCAGTATGCTGATCTTCTTTAAGAGAAACTCATACGAATTGGGGGTAGCCTGCAAAGCACGGTTGGTGTAAGCTAAGGAACTTTCATAATTACCTGACCTGACGTCAAGCGCAAAAACCGATTGCAGGGCTTCTTTATTTAAAGGGTCCTGTTCCAAAACGGATTCGTATGCATGTTTAGATATTTCAATATAGCCGCGATGGGAATATTGGCGGGCCAATGTAAGTTTATAATCAAGATATACGCTACGGATTAATGCATCGGTAGAATACTTGTCAAATAAATACTCTGCGAGTTTGTTACCTTCAATCCAGTCTCCTTCTTTATTATAAATATCTAATTTTTTTAATAGCAAATCACGGTCATTGGGGTACTGCTTTAAACCCATATCTGCATACTCCAGGGCCTGGCCATAGTTACAGGCTACAGTTTCAATATTTACAAGGTAGGTATAGGCATCCTTGTATTTTGGGTTCTTTTGAACAACATAGTTTAATTCTATACGGGCGCTATCCACTTTCCCGGCAAGTGCGTAAGACCGGCCTAATAACAGGTAAAGGTCAAGGTTGCGGGGAGATATATCAATAGCTTTATTACATAAATTTATTGCCTTCTGGTAATGCTTCAGTTCAATCTCCTTTTTTGCTTCCTTATACAGATCGTCCGACGATTCCGATTTTTTCAGCCATTGCGCATTAGACTTAATGCACAGGAAGACAAGCAGCACAAGAAGTACTGTTTTTGTGATTGGTTTCATTTTAGTTGTATTTAATGGTTAGTTAAGTTAGCCTGCTTTAATAGTTGTTTTCTTCGGTTGCGGTTGAGTCCCAAATCCCTGACGCTGCATATTCCCCCACACATGTTTACGACCCGTAATAAAGTTAAAATACCCTTTCAGAGCGAAAAACACAATTAACGGATGATAGATAAACGGCTCTAAAAAAGCCATTAAACATAACCCGATTGTCTCGCCCCATGTCTTGTAATATTTAAACGTAATCTGATCCCATAATAATGCAATAGTAGTGATCATTACAGAATAAGTATAAATGAAAACTATCAATATTATGGCGAAGGGCCAGTTGATTTGGTTTGTCAATATGAGGTAAATATAAAATAGATAACCCAAAAATTCAATAATCGGAGCTAATAATTCATAAATAAAGTGATATGGATATACAACCATGCCCATACGTCCATAATGGGGATTGAAAATAATCTTCCTGTGAATGCTCATCAATTGCGCCAGTCCTCGCCCCCATCTTGAACGTTGACGCCCAAAAACTTTCAGTGTTGTGGGGCCTTCCGTCCAGCATAAAGTCAAAGGTACATATTTTACCGAATATTTCTTTTTATTATCCTTCATATAAGCGCCCATGCGCGTTATAAGGTCCATATCTTCAGCAAATGATAAAGAATCATATCCTCCGGCCTTAATAGCAATATCTTTATCAAACATTCCAAGTCCACCGGAAACATTGGGTACTGCATTGATGCGGTCCCATCCCATTTTACCAAGCACAAAAGCCCTGATATATTCCATTTCCTGGAAACGGGGAAGCAGTCGCTTCGGCGGACGGACCCTTATCATTAATCCCTCGTCCACATCGCTTGAGTTAACCATACGCAATGTAGCACCGGTAGCAATTACCCGCTTAAAATCTTCTTCTATCTGAACATCGCCATTTACTTCTTTTAATGTGCTGGTTTCCTCATCCATAAATGGTTTGATAAGCTTTATCAGGGTATCCTTGTCAAGGATACAATCCACGTCTGTACATAAAAAATATTCAAAAGCAGCAATATTTACCCCTGCGTTTGAAGCGTCGGCCTTACTGTTTCCGTTTATTTTATCAATAACTACCAGTTTATCATAAGCGCGGTTAGTTGACTTAAAAATTCTTTTTACAGGCTTGCAATTCAGCTTTTCCCTGTATGCATATTCCACCTCCACTAACTCAAATTCTTCCACTAACTTCTCAAGGGTATCATCCGTACTTCCATCATTAATAATAATCACTTCAAATTTCGGGTAATTCAATGTCAATAATGACCGGACATTTGAAATAATTGTAACACCTTCATTGAAAGCAGGAGCAATAACGGAAATACCAGGGGCCAATGGTGATTCTACAATAATATTAAAATCAACAGAGGCATTCTTACTCATATATAAACGTATGGATGTAAGTGATAATAATCCAAGAAGTCCATAAATAAGCAGCAATGAAAGGCAATACAAAAATATAGCATATTGGTAAAACAGACCAATTGTTTCCCAAAAAGGACCTCTTGTAAAAAAATCAACAATTACTTTCATTCTTATTAGTTAATTGTTAGATAGTTGCTAAAAATCATATGCCGCATAAAAGTTCGATAATATCTATAATACAATTATTCTTTTGTTTTTATTTTAATATTTAATCAATGGGTTAAGGCAATGTTTAATTATTAACTGGCTTTCCGGATTCGAGGTTTCCATAAGTTCATTTAATAGAAAACGGGAATTCTGAGTATTATGATGAATAATAGATCTGGCGGCATTCATTTGAATATCAAAATTAAAAGAAAATAAAAATTCATTTTTCAGAAATTCCAGCTGTTTACCAGACCCTATCCTGCCTAAAGCTTTCAGTATTTGAATCTGGCAATTTACGGGTTGGGTGTCATAGATTTTCATAAACTTTTCTTCTGCAACTTCAGCAGATAACTTTCCAAGACAATTAATAGCATGAGCGCGGTAATAATGGTCTTTGGTTGATAATAAATCCATAACACACGGTATTGCGTTCCGCTGGTCGTAATGAACAATTAGTTTTAAACAGAATATAACAATGCTTTTATTACTGGAATAGCTGACCCAACGTGAGAAATTGGGAATAGTAATATCTTTACTGGTCGTAATAATTTTGAACATTTCCAGCTGATCCCATGGCAATATTGGCTCTGTAGCTATGTCGAAAAATTTAAAAGGTTCATTTTTACTCAGTTGTATATATGCATTTCGCGCTGCCGCGCGCAATGTTGGATTCCTGCTATTTGTAAGGGGTAAAAGCGTTACGTCGGCAATAGGTATATCCATTTGAGTCAATTCAACAAGCGCTTTTATTTTCCGTTCCCACCTGAAAGTTTTCATTTTCGAAAATGAATCCTCCATTAAGGTCATATCAATGTATAATTTTCTGAGTAATTCACCAACTTCTCCCCTGAAATTTTTACGGTACCGGATTATTACATCAATAAGTATTTGCCTTACTGCGGGTTTCTTATACATCTTTTTTGAAAGAGCCGCACGGTCAAATTCTATTTCTTCAATTGGTAAATTCTTGTCCAGGTTCTCATTTAACAGCACCTGCTCGGTTATCAGGTCTTCAATAATAGGGCTTAAATGATTCAATCTTTTTTGATATACATAACCATTATATCTTCTGTAGAGGATAACTACGTAAGCGATCAATGTAGCCACTACGGCGACAAAAATAAGTGTTAGCGCTATCTCTATGAAAAGCGGTAGTAAGGTAAATTGCTCATACGCCTCATATAATAAGTCTAACAGATCATTCCACATGTATAGATGCTATTTTTTTTTAGTAACAAACTGTGTTTTACTGTTTTTATTCGCAATAAGTTTCCTGATCCGGGCAATCAATTCTTCGGCCATAATCGGTTTTTTAATATATTCATCCGCCCCTAATCTGAATGCTTCCGTTATTGTTTCTTCATTACCTACTGAGGAAACAACTATTATCCCTACTTTCCTTTTTGTATCATCGTTCCTCAATTTGCTAACCAGTTCAAGTCCATTGGCATACGGCATCATCAGATCTGTGACAACAATGTCATAATCCGCATTATCCAGCAGTTCAAATGCTTCCTTTCCATCTTTGGCCATAATAACATCAAAGCCATCCTTATTCAGAATATTTTTGATGGCTTTAAGCATTATTGTATCATCATCTATTACTAAGATATTTGGCATCCCAATTTTTAAGAAAAAAAGTTAAGTCAATTTTTTGAAGGTAAAAGTATCAATATATATTCTATTGGACAAATGTACGCCAATAATTTTGGAGTAGGAAACATAAATATAGCACAAATTTCCCGTTTTGGGGGAGTTGCAAACGCTCAAATTCAATTTAAGCCGACAATGCTGGCAAATTTACAGCAAAAAAATCCCGAAACGGTGGTTTATGGATTCTTAGAATCTTCATTTTTCAGTATAGAAAAACAGGATAAGTCAAAAATTTTTGAGGGTACTTAGTAAACAAATATTTAATATTTATTCAATACGATTTCAAGTGTATAATTATTTGAAATTACAATTATATATTACTTTGATCGTACGCTAAAACAATTAAAATATTTTTCACATTCGTAAGATCTCATGAATTTTCAGATGTATGGCTCCAATAAAAAAAACAAATCATTTTACATATAAAATAAATAACAATTAATCAAATGAAAATAAACATCAAAATACTAAAGAAATTTTTTTACCGTTTTAGAAATAATAGTTATTTTTACTTTTTAATGAATATTGTAAAAAGCAGTATTTTGTGTTATGATGAAAAAATATCGTTGTAAGTAACTTATTATTTTTTTATGGGGAAAATGTCCTCCTATCTGCGAAATGTTCTTTGTTCCATTGTCTTATCTCTGATAAGCATTTGCTCTTATGCAAATCACCTTGTCGGTATGGACCTTTATTATACTTACATAAGCGGCACCACCTACAAGATAACCCTGGTAGCGTATGCCAACTGCGGATCAGCGGGGTCCGGTACCGCTTATGCTTCCCTGCCCACAAATACACCGGCTATTTATATTTATAATGGCAGCAGTTATCTTTCCACAATACTCCTTCACGTTGAAGCTCCGTCCACCGGCGTTGAGATAACTCCTGTTTGTCCGGCAGATTTGCTGCTCACCCAGTGCACTAATATTTCTTACACCATACCCGGCATCAAAAAATTCGTTTACAGCGCCACTTATACATTACCCGGCACCTCACCAGTATGGCGCTTTTTATTCACCGGAGATATGACAGGAAGCGGGACCTTCATCGCCGGAAGAGCTTTGTCTATCACAAATATTTCTTCAACCCCTCTTACATTCACGCAACTCGTTGACACCTTAAATAATAATGCGGTAACTCACAATTCAAGCCCTACGCTTGCAGTTATACCGACGCCATTTTTCTGCCTGAATAATAACGACAATTATAATCCCGGAGCGACAGATCCGGACGGAGATAATCTTACTTTCTTCCTGGTGCCAGGTATGAACGGAACTGCTACGAGCACTCCCGGAGGACCGGTTACGTATTTAGGAAGTTATTCGGCTACTGCCCCTCTTGCTACGTCCAGTTTTTCATTTGACAATCTCACCGGGCAGATAACATTTGATCCGAACGCACTGCAGAGATCATTAGTAGTATATAACATTGAAGAACGCCGTGGCGGAGTATTGGTTGGCACCTGCCAGAGAGAAATGACCTTCTTAGTGCTTACCTGCACCAATACAGCGCCTTCTGGCGGATTTGTCTCTGCAACCAATGGGACCATTGATGATACTACCCATTTTCATATTTGCAATGGAAGCGGTGCATTTTCACTCACGATTAATCCTACAGAACCTTTAAAAACAAATAATATTTTTGTTACCAGCGCTGGACTGCCTGCAGGGTCCACATTCACCACCACCGGCAACGGCACTAATTCTCCTCATTGTGTTTTTACATGGACATCAACAGGTGTAGCCCCGGGTACTTATACGTTTTATGTTACGTTCACTGATGATAATTGCCCGCTTTCCGGAGTACAAACACTAGCATATACCATAACCATATTACCCACACCAACAATCAGCTATACTTCTATTTCACCCGCAAGCTGTACACAGAAAGCAGCAATATCCCTTGTTCCGGGCGGAATGGGCCCCTGGGTAATAAAAGTGTCAGATGCGCCCTTAGATACTATTCAAACATTTTCAATTTACACTACTACCACCGACAGCCTTGCACCCGGCAGTTATACTATTTCTATTTTCAGTTTACCATCCAATGGCTGCAGCGCTTATACAACGGTCACCATTGCTGCGCCTACCGTAATAGTACCGACAGGCACTTTTACCAACCCTACTTATTGCGGTAACAACGACGGGACAATAAAAATACATCGCCTTATTCCCGGGCAGCTTGATACCATCAACTTTGTATTTAACGGCGTTACACAGCCCTGGCAAACACATCTCGTTGCATCTGACAGCACCATTACACTCACCGGATTATTAGCGGGGGTGTACACCTCCATAACCGCCACTAACGGACGTTACTGTATTTCGGCCCCGGTAGGGCCAATCACTTTGGTTGATCCGCCATTTACCATGCGCGCCATCAGCTTTGTAAACCCCATTTATTGCGGTATCTGCAATGGCAGCATTAAGTTATACGGCCTGCATCCCGGCCAAACGGACACTATCAATTATACACTTGGCGGTGTGCCACAACCTCCGATCATCCAATTAATAGGCATAGACAGCACCGTTTCATTAACCGGCTTATGCCAGGGGACTTATGCGAATTTTGTTGCTTCAACTGCAGGTGTATGTGTTTCTAATAAATTAGGCCCGGTAACGCTTACGGTACCGCCATTTACCATGCGTACACTTGTTGTCACTAACCCATCTTATTGCGGACTGTGTGACGGAACTATTAAAGTAATTGGCCTGCATCCCGCGGAGTTTGATACGGTTACTTATACCCTAGGTGGTGTGCCGCAGCCGCCAGTTATGCTTTTTGTAGGCGGAGACAGTACCGTAACCATTACCGGATTATGCGCAGGCACTTACGATAATTTTTATGGAAGGGACGGCGTTTGCCTGACCAACAAATTAGGCCCTGTAACACTTGCACCTCCGCCATTTACGATGCGCTCCGTTACTTTTACAAATCCTGATTTCTGTGGAATATGTAACGGAACTATAGTTTTGCATGGCCTGCACCCCGGCAGCCTTGACACGATAAATTATACACTTGGCGGAGTGCCACAGCCACCTGTCATCCATTTTATCGCTTCTGACAGCCTCGTTACCATTACCGGATTGTGCGCGGGTGTGTATGATAATTTTATTGCTAAAACAGGCGGATGCATATCTAATAAATTAGGGCCGGTGACACTTACGGTTCCACCATTTACCATGCGCGCCATCAGCTTTACCAATCCTGATTTCTGCGGGGTATGCAACGGCACAATCACATTATACGGACTACACCCGGGCGAAACGGATACGATTACTTACACGGATGGCGGCCTGCCGCAACCTCCCGTTATTCATTTTATCGGTACTGACAGTACAGTTGTCATTACAGGGCTGTGTGCGGGGAATTATGATAATTTTGTGGCAAAGACCGGAGGCGTATGTGTATCCAATAAATTAGGCCCCGTCAATCTCACGGTACCTCCTTTCACCATGCGCGCCATTAGCTACACAAATCCCGACTACTGCGGAGTATGCAATGGTACCATTACCTTGTATGGCCTGCATCCGGGCGAGACAGATACGATCACTTATACGCTTGGCGGACTTCCTATGCCTCCTATCAGTTACCTGATAGGCTCTGACAGTGAAGTAAAACTTACCGGATTGTGCCCCGGCTTTTACGATAATTTTGTAGCTAAGACTGGTGGTGTTTGTGTGTCAAATACTTTAGGTCCCGTAAATCTGACAGTCCCGCCTTTCACTATGCGGGCTATTAGTTCCACCAACCCTGACTATTGCGGTATATGCAATGGTACCATCACATTATACGGACTGCATCCAGGCGAGACTGATACGATCAGTTACACCATTGGCGGCGTTTCACAGCCACCAGTCAGCTTCCTGATTGGCACTGACAGTGAGGTGGTAATGACGGGTTTATGCGCGGGTGTTTACGATAATTTTGTAGCGAGGACAGGCGGGGTTTGTGTATCTAATACCTTAGGCCCTGTAAGCCTCACAGTTCCGCCGTTTACCATGCGCGCCATCAGTTTCACCAATCCCGATTTCTGCGGTATATGCAACGGCACACTAAATTTGTATGGCCTGCATCCGGGAGAGACGGATACCATATCTTATACAATAGGCGGCATACCACAGACACCAATTATTCAATTGATAGGCGCTGACAGCATGATAAAGCTTACCGGCTTATGCGCTGGCAATTTTGATAATTTTGTGGCCAGGACAGGCGGCGTCTGCGTGTCTAATACCTTAGGCCCGGCAAACCTTGTTGTTCCGCCATTTGTGATGAGCAAGCTTACCTTTACCAATCCAACGAAATGCGGATTCTGTGACGGCTCTATCAGTTTGTACGGACTGCATCCAAAGCAGGTGGATACCCTGTACTATACCTTTAATGGTGTGGCACAGACACCGGTCAGCCGCCTCATTGCAGGGGATAGCATGATTGTATTAACCAATCTTTGTGAAGGCACCTACGATAATTTTATTGCAAAAACAGGCGGTGTTTGCGCCACGAATACATTAGGCCCAGCTGTGCTCCAGGCGCCGCCTATTATTGCCGGATTTAATTATGTCATTCATAAAAACTGTAAGGCGGATACTGTTTATTTTACCAATACGTCCACGCCAGCTTCCGATCTTACTTACCATTGGGATTTCGGAGATGGCACAGCTTCGGTTGCTACAAACCCTGTGCATACATACACTACTCCCGGCATACTGAAAGTAAAGCTGATCATCACCAATACGAAATGCTTCGACAGCTCTATACAGAACATTACATTGGATAATCTGATGACCGCCGGGTTTACCGATAAGCCCGATAGTTTCTTATGCCAGGGCAAAGATGTAGCATTTACCAACCTCAGCTCGGGTACCTCACTAAAATATCTGTGGTCTTTCGGGGATGGATTTACTGACAATGCAGCCAATCCGTTGCATACTTATTATAATACCGGCATTTACAAAATTCAGATGGTGGTGGCCAACTATGTGCCCTGTTATGATACCGTAACGAAGTACATGGCAGTTGACTCGGTAAGCTTCATAAGTGTGCAGGCAACAGATACCGTGCTTTGCGGAGGCCATAATGTGACCTTCACCGGTATTTATGCACTGTCAGGGCTACGGGATGTTATCTGGACATTCAGCGATGGCACTACCATAGAAAATAAAAACCAGGTAATACAGGCATTCGATAATGCCGGATTTTTCCCGGTAACTGTTAAGGCGTTTTACAGGGCCTGCCCCGATACGAGCGCATCACTCAACGTCCGTATTTATGGCAATCCGGAAATTGACCTTGGGCCTGATACGACTATTTGCTTAGGCAGCGGGGCCATTACGCTTATTGATAAGATCAACGAAAATAATAAACACGCAAGGTGGCTCTGGAATACCGGCGAAACAACGCCGTCTATCAATGTTGTGCAGCCGGGAGATTATTATGTAACAGTGTCTGTCTATGGCTGTCCCGCAACCGATACCGTAGTAGTGCTCAACGACTGCTACATGAACATCCCGAATATTTTTTCTCCCAACGGCGATGGCGTGAATGATTATTTCTTCCCGCGCGGCATGCTGACGAGAGGATTGATTACCTTCAAAATGGATATTTTTAACCGCTGGGGCCAGCAGATATTCTCTACCAACAGCCTGGATGGCCGGGGATGGGATGGTAAGTTCAACTATGTTCCGCAGCCCGAAGGCGTCTTTGTATACCGCATAGAAGCCACTTTCAAAGACGGCCAGATAGAAAAGCATACCGGCAATGTGACACTGATAAGGTAGGGTTTGAAAAATTCAATTCTTTTATGTGAAAAAAGCAATCTTCATATTACTGCTTTTATTGCCCTTTTGTGCTATTGCACAGACAGACGAGATGCGTGTTTATACTGTCGCTGGAAATGATACAGCTACTATATTTATATTAGGAGATGGTGGCCCTGCAACTCTAGCGGGAATGTCCGGAACAGAAGGAGTTTGGATAGATAACAAATGCAATATTTACTTTAGTGATATGGGAGAGAACAGAATCAGGAAAGTAACAACTGCGACTGGTATTATAACAACTGTTGCAGGTACCAAATCTGGATACTCTGGTGATGGTGGACCTGCAACTAATGCTAAATTAAAAGGACCTTATGGAATATATGTTGATTCGATAGGAAATATTTTTATTGCAGAAGCCGCATATCCGAATAATCGTGTTCGGAAAGTGGATGCAGTTACCGGCATTATCACCACATTTGCCGGAGGCGGTAGCTTATTAGCAGATGGGATACCTGCAACAAGTATTCAATTAAATCTTCCTCAAAATGTTTATGGTGATGGAAAAGGTAATATTTACATTGCCGAAAGAGGCAGAATAAGAAAAGTTAATACATCAGGGATTATTTCAACAATAGCCGGTACTGGAGTGATAGGTCTGTCTGGAGACGGAGGGCCTGCTACATCTGCTCAAATAGGAGGTGGCACTGCAGGCATGTTATTTGATGCTTCAGGTAATCTAATTATCGCAGATCGTGGCAATTGCAGGATTCGAAAAATTAATAAAACAACGGGAATAATAACTACAATAGCTGGAACAACAGATGGTTATTCAGGTGATAACGGTCCTGCGACAAATGCGCAATTAAGTGGTCCTATAAGTTTTGTTATTGATAATTATGGAAATTTGGTTATTGGAGATAATGGTAATAACTACTTAAGAAAAGTTGATGCAATTACCGGTATTATTACAACGATAGCGGGCGTTGGCACTTCAATTACAGGTAACACCTCAAATGGCGCTCCCGCTACAAGCGCTGAAATACATCCTGAATTTTTGTATCTAGATCTTCAGGGGAATATTTATTTTTCAAATTACGGAGGTGATATACGTAAAATAACCAATTACAATCCAGGTCTTGGAAACTCTGGTAGTAATTGCGGGCCTCCAAATGAAACACACAATATCATTTCAAAAAATATCCAAGCAATAGAGCTATACCCCAACCCTGCCACTAATGAACTACACATAAAAATGCTGCAAGGAGCCTACAATACTTTTAATATCACCAACAGCATAGGACAGGTAATGATACAGCAGCATATACTATCAACAGAAACAAGTGTGCCTGTAAATGCGCTGCCGGTGGGTATGTACTATATCCTGTTTAAGGGGGAGCATGGTGTGGAGGTAAAGAGGTTTATGAAGGAGTAGGTGTGTGAGAAACCCCGACCCTCCCGATGAAAAATCGGGACAGGTGCTGGGAGGTGAAATTTAAAGGTCGAGGATACGACGTGTTAAGGAGCAAGTGTCTGAAGTATGAAAGCTGTGAATAGCGAGAGAAGCCCCGACCCTCCCGAAGAAAAATCGGGACAGGTGCCGGGTGGTGAAATTTAAAGGTCGAGGATACCACGTGTTAAGGAGCAGGTGTCTGAACTATGAAAGCTGTGAATAGCGGCATTATAGAGTGAGCAAAAGCACCAGGAATGACTCAGCGACACCGCCTTGATTGACGCCGCGTCCGTTGAAAAAAGGATACTCGGCTAGGACATAAAATACTTGACCTGCTTCAAAAATTAATATAATTTTGATTTGTGCTTATTACAACTAATCTATGAAAAAGGGAGTATTCATTTTAATGTTGTTGCCTTTATTCTTAAATGCTCAAATAATTACCACGATAGCCGGCAATGGGACTGTCGGTTATAAAGGGGATGGAGGAAATGCAGTCAGTGCAGAGTTCAATAGGCCAGTTAGTACAAGATTTGACCGAGTAGGTAACATATATGTTGCAGACTGGGTGAATAATGTGATACGAAAAATAGATATGGATGGTATAATTACTACAGTTGCTGGTAATGGATATGGAGCAGGACTTCCAGGTGTCGGTGGGTATGCTGGTGATGGCGGGCCGGCTACTGCAGCTGAGTTGTTTGGCCCATCGGACGTTGCTTTTGATATCGCTGGCAATATGTTTATTGCCGATAATGATAATGCATTAATACGGAAAGTAACTACTTCTGGTATTATTAGCAGATTTGCAGGTATTGGCACTTTTGGTTATAACGGCGATGGAATTCCTGCAACATCAGCGCAGTTAAATTACCCCTGTGGCTTAGTCTTCGACAAAGCGGGTAATCTTTATTTTTCAGATGCTGGAAACAGGCGTGTACGCAAAATAGATCATTCAGGTATAATTATTACAGTAGCAGGAAATGGTATCTCAGGCAATAGTGGCGACAATGGACCAGCAACTGCAGCACAATTTCAAGTTCCATGTATGTTAGCAATAAGCCCGTCGGGAGATTTATATATTCCAGACTGGCGGAGTAATTCTATACGAAAGGTTAACAGTTTAGGCATTATTACGACTGTAGCGGGAAACGGTGCAGCTAGTGATACAGGAGATGGTGGCCCGGCAATAGCTGCAAGTATTTATGGTTGTCAGGCAGTTGCTTTTGATTCCATGGGCAATTATTATATTTCAAGTCTGCCAAGTTGCTATATACGCAAAGTAAATACATCGGGGATTATCAGCACAGTTGTCGGAACTGGCACTTGCGGTTTCTATGGCGAAGGAGGCTCTGCAACTGCTGCCCAAATTCAAACTGATGTCGTATGCTCTGTAGATGTATTCGGCAACTTGTTTATTGCAGACGAAAAAAATGGTCGGATAAGAAAAGTAACATATAATCATACTGCGATAAACGAAATAAAACAGCCGCTACAAAATATAATCATACAGCCTAACCCTGCTCATAATACAATAACTACAACCACACTTGATAAGATAGAAAGTATTGCGCTAATAAATCTTATAGGACAAGAGGTTTTTAAACAATTTTACAGCAAAGCGGAAAAGTCAGAAATAGATATAAGCAGCTTTGCAAATGGTATTTATTTTGTGAAAGTGAATGGGGTGTATGCAGGGAAGTTTTTGAAAGAGTAGGTGTGTGAACTATGAAGGGGAATGAATGGCGGCATCTTTTGTTATTAAAGCTATGGGAATATATCAGCTACATCGCCTTGATTGACGCCGTGTCCCTTGAAAAAAGGAGACACGGCTACGACACGAAAAAAACGAGAATCTCTGTCCTGCACGAGAAAAACCACCCCAGCTGTATTCGGCATTCGCCTCATCCAGCATCCCGCTCCTTGAAAAAAGGAAGGGAGTGTGTTACGTACCTCACAAAGTTTCCTGTCATGTTCAAAGAGCTTGGGCGCAGCAAATTATTTACTCATAAAGGCTGGACCGTGTTGATTGGCACCGGTCAAAATTCCTCTCGCAACTCCTAATGTTCAAAAATGTACATCACTACCGTATAAAACCCTACCTGCTTGCTGTAGGTGGCTTCCATGGTTATATGTGGAGGCGCGGCGCCGGGGGGGGTATCGTCTTTTACAGTGGGCATGAACACTAATTTTTTATACTCTTTCATGCCGGGGAAAAAATTGTCCTGCACAGATAAAATATATCCCTGCGGGGAAAAACAATCCAGCAAAAGGCCTCTGTATTTTTCATAAACGAGTTTTACTTCGTCTTTATTTTTTGTCTGGAAGAAAGCGCCTTCATAAAACAAGCCCATGGAATACACAAAACGGGAGTTGATAGTGCCGGGTACTTTTATGCCGCAGGCCCATGTAGTAGCGCTGGAACCCGCATTAACAAGATTGCCCCTGATATTGCGGAATTTATTGGGTGCATCTCTCAAAATCGCATTTATCGCGTCGCAAAAATCATCTTGCTGCGCATAAACAACCGGCTGGGATATGGTAATAAGAAGGAGTAAGAGTATTCTTTTAAGAAACATAGCGCTAATATAACGCGAGTTCGATGATAAATATCAGTTTATTAGCCAGGCCTTTTATATTTTGATGCTAATAATGGTATTTGTTGAGGTCTTGGAGGTGTCCCACACCTTTTCGGTGTGGGACACCTGTGCTAAATAGTTAACTTATTGATTGCCAAATCAATAATCGTCGAACTCTCGCTAATATAGGATTTTAAAGATTAGCTCATTAAATCAGCAGCAAAATTAATCCATACTAATCGTAATCCCACTTAAACGTCAAAAATCTGTATTACTAATGCCTTTGCGAACTTAAAAACATTAATTGGAAACAGCGCCTTTGCGTCTTTGCGAGAAATTCTTTTGTGCTGTAATTAATTTGAAATACAATTGGTATAACTTATTTATTTACATTACTATACAATGATAATATTAAATAATTTTATAGACGCGTTAAAAAAGTCTTAAACCAAATTTTCGTTGTCTGAAAACCGGAATAATCCGGTATATTTGTATAAATCAGTTTTTATTAACTTTCAATTAAAAAGTGCGTATGAGGAGTGTGATAGTGTGTGCGTTGGCGTATCTTATAATAGCCTACCCGTATAAAACAGTTTCAGCAGACGAATCCGGAAGTTTGAATAATGAGATAAGGGTAGAAACCTATATCTCCGGACTTTATAAACAGATAGATTTCGGAAAATCCAACCGGTTGTCTTACGAAGTCTTTGATAAAGCCTATCATGGCTATATTAATCTGCGTAATGCAGGCAAGCTGAAAACAGATAAAGAGATAATCACCATCTGCGACTTCAACCTGCCATCCACTGAAAACAGGATGTGGATCATAGACCTGAAGCAAAAGAAAGTATTATTCAATACTTATGTGGCGCATGGCCAGGGATCAGGCGATGACTATGCACATGCCTTCTCCAATAAGTTCAATTCACACCAGAGCAGCCTTGGTTTTTATGTAACCTCTGAGACTTACGAAGGTGAGCACGGAACATCGCTTCGCCTGCAGGGGATGGACGAGGGTTTCAATGATGCAGCGTTCGACAGGGGGATTGTGGTACATGGTGCTGAATATGTTTGTGAAAAATTTATCAACACCAGGGATCGCTTAGGCCGCAGCTGGGGCTGCCCTGCGGTGCCCTCCAAACTTTCATTACCTATTATCAATACCATTAAGGATGGCACCTGTTTATTTATTTATTATCCCGAAAGCAAGTACCTGAAAGATGCATACTGGCTGAATAAAAAGGTAGCCTATGTGCCGGAAGAAAATGCATATGCAGATGCCCTGTTGACAAATGAAACAGGAAAGCCTAAGACACGGGTAATCCAATATATGACCAATGGCAAAACAGACAGTGTGAAAACTATTCAATTACCTCAGTAAGGCAGCCAGCTTTTCATCACGGCCATAAACATCCCTGATGAATTGTATGTGCTTCCCGGTAGTATCTTCAAATGCAGTGAGGTAAGCAATGTGGACGGGAATCTTTGTTTTCATGAATTCCCATCTTGATTTGTGCGTTGCTATCAGGGTGTCAAGCTTGCCTTGGGTGAAATTTAATTTCTCTATCTGCGACAGTATATATACCGCCATTTCCTGCGGCTGCTGCACACGGATACAGCCTGAACTTAGGGCCCGGTAACGCTTTACAAAATCACCGCGGTGAGGCGTATCGTGCAAATAAATATCAAACGGATTGGGCAGGAGGAATTTTACAAAGCCAAGCGAGTTATCATCACCGGGAGCCTGCTTGTATGAATATTTCCTGAGGTTGCGCATATTGAGCGAGGAAGAACTGATTGCATTCCCTTCCTTGTCATAGGCTTTTAATCCTTTTTTGGCAAGGTACTTTCTGCCGCTTTTCTCGAAGCCGGGAACCACATCATTTTTAAGTATGGTAGGCGGCACACCCCAGGAGGGATTGATAATGATATTGGACATTGTAGCAAACAGGGAAGGCGTCTGACGTTCAGGCTTGCCTACCACTACCCGCATATGCATCCGGTTTTCGCCACCTTGCCTGAGGAAGAGCTCCATCAGGGGAATATCAACAATGAGATACAGATCCCCGAATTCCTTTTGCATCCACCTGATGCGCTCCATATTGATACTTATTTTTTTCAAAAAAGTATCGGGGCGTGTAGCAAGGCTTGCAAGGGTAATACTGTCTAATTTACCGGTGGGCTTTATACCGGCATAGGTTTGATAACCGGATATTAATTGCACATCCCTGCTGATGGTATCATTGGGTACTGTTTCCAGCCATGGCAATTCCGTTTTTATGATGAAGTATATCCGGGCAAGCATGGCGCTGTCAGGATGCTTAACCGGCTTCACACCTGTAATGGCCTGGCTGATAAGGGTATCGTTAACAAGGTTGTAATACAACCGGTACTCTTTACGAAGCAATTTGTAAGTGGGTACATTGCTGCGGAATTCATTCAGTGAAGTATAATATTTGCTATTAGATGCTGCCAGTAATTGGGGAGCGTTCCAGGCAGAATCATTTGCATGAAACCATAGTGAATCGGCTTTTCTAGGTTTGATCTCTCCCAATAAAAGATCTCTTGAAGCGGCAAGATAACTATGCGTAAGAGCAGTATCAAAAGCTATGGCATCGTTGATGCTATTCTCTTTTGTTGTGTCGAGTTTGGTTTTTAATTTTATTAAGGCCGATAAGTTATACCGTTCGGGATCAAACCCGTCCCAGCGCAGGTCTTCCAGTTCCTCCACCAATTGTTCAGACGCCTCATTGGGTACATAATTTTCCTTCGTCCATATTGGCTGATAATTACCGGTCTGATAGGTATATCTGACATTATCTGAAATGGAGATGATGTGCTTTTTATCAGCAGTATCTATGGGCTTTAAAATGGCTTTCAGCTTATTATAAAATGGATTATCAGATAAGCCCGATTGATTGTTTTTATTCTCCTGATGTGGGCCGCATGAAACAAAAAAAGCTACTGATAATACTAAACCTAATGACAGGGTATTTTTACAAGACTTAATGAGATACATATCTGGGCTAACGGCACTTTCCGCTGTTTAAAATTAATAACAAAAAAACATTCAAAATAAAAATTCATTTTTTTGGGCAACCGCAAAGGTTGCCCCTACATTGTCAATTCTATCATTGGGTCCCAAAACAAGGTATCAAAATCCACCACTTTATCATCTGCAATCTTTATTCCTTCTTTCTCCAGCAATTGCTGCATTTGTTCCGGTGGTGAAAAATGATGTTTGCCTGTAAGCAATCCATTTCTGTTCACTACCCTATGTGCCGGAACTTTCGGTTTCACTCCAAAGCTATTATTCATAGCATAGCCCACTACCCTTGCTCCGGAAGCAGCGCCAATAGCGGCAGCCACAGCTCCATAACTGGTTACACGTCCCTTAGGAACACTCCGTACCACATCGTAAATGGCAACATAAATACTTTCTTTATTCTTTTTTTCCTGCTTCAACAGTTACACGTTTTTGTAATAATTGTGTGCGTTTGGGTTCCGGGACTTCCTTATAATCATAAGGGCAATGCAAACATCCGTTGCCGCAACAATAGCCCCTTTCAGACAAATAAACGGAGGTAAATACCAGCAGTCCGTTTGGCAATATATAATAGTCTCTACCCTCTCTCAATTAAATTTCATTTTGGGCGATGGGCGTTACCCATCGCTATCATAATGCGTCCTTTCAGGACTGTCCGTAAAATAAATATTACCCTGCATTTGTTATACCTATTTAATTACCGCTCCTTACTCTTCATTTAAGTCTTCATTTTTATAAAATCTTTCCGGCATCGTTATTTCTTTGCCTGGTAACGAGAAGGATACAAAATAAATAGTACGTCCCTCCGCAAGGTGCATTTTTTCATAAAATGTCTGAATTGCCAAAGGACCGGTAGCTAATCCCTTCCCATATACATCAGCAATATTTTCGTGGATAGTGCACCCTTGTTCTTCAATGGTCTCCAATGTAAAATTGTATAGTTCTATGGAGTCTGTTTTCAAATTAATCCGTCCACCTGCCTTTAATAGCTGCTGGTAGGCATTAAGAAAGCGGGGATGCGTGAGCCGGTTTTTTGCTTTGCCCTTTCTGAGAAAAGGATCGGGGAATACGATCCATATTTCTTCGACTTCACCGGGAGCAAAGTAATTAACAATCTGCCCTATCTGGATACGCAAAAAAGCTACATTACCCAAACCTTCTGTCAAGGCTGTCTTTGCACCTGCATAAATCCGGTTGCCTTTTATATCAATACCAATGAAATTCCTGTCTTTATGCTGCCTGCCGAGGTTCACGCTGTATTCACCCTTGCCGCAGGCAAGCTCTAATGTGACCGGGTTATCGTTTTTGAAAAATGCATTCCAGTTGCCCTTCCTGTTTTCAGGATACTGCAACACATTATTATACGTATCAATAGCCCGGAAACGGATCAGTTTCTTATGTCCCATAAAAAGACAAAGATACTCTTTAGTCAAAATTCAAAAGACAGGCGGCAGGAAAATAGATTCGCAGGTAAGTCAATAAAATCATTTGTATGTAAAGCAGCTCATTCAAACCTTGCTCACCTTATGGATATTTTTCCTTCGCTTTATAGTGTGACGGTTTAATGATTTACGATTTTTTAAAAACTCGCTAAATTCTTTTTCTTCTTTTTCACTCAAAGGTTTGTTGATAAAAACAAAATCCTTTTCATCCATTTTCTTAAAGTTTATCATAATTAAAGTCTTTAAAATATTTAGTTACTAATCTTAATGCTGGTTTTGTATCTATGTACATACGGTTACCACCAAATAATTGCGCGCCAAGTGTGTTACTGTAATGGTCTATCAATTGGGTTTTGGCAATAAAAGAAACTACACCATCATATTTCAATTCAAAAGACATTTTACAGGCAAAAGCTACCAGGTTACCTGCAACGCCATTATATAGTTTTTGTTTTCCCTTATTAAATTTTGCGTTCTCAATCAAATCCATGAATATATGGTCTGTCTTATCGGTAAGAGATGTAAGTCCATGAATGATTTGAGGGTTATTAATGGTTGTCAGCTTATAAACTTGTTTTGCGTTGTCTTTAAGTTCAGTAGCCAATTAAACACCAATTCTGTTTTTTTTATTTGTTTGGCATCTTTTGGATAAAGCCTTACAATAGCAGTGTCAAATACTTCTCCTGAAATAACATTCTCAATAGAGTTAGTCAGTTTGTCTATTTCAAAATCCAAGTAATTTATTTTCATAATTTACAATACTAAGGTAGCAAAAAAAAATGATATTTGCAGATTATTTTTGTCCTAAAATACATTAACTGCATCTACTCTAATTCGCTAATAATATTAACAATTAATTTTTTGCAACAAATTTGTTCTTTTTTTTAGAAGTACATACATTTACCATCTAACAGATTAGAAATCAAATTATAACTACAAAAACAAAAAAAATGAAAAAAAGGATTTTACTATTTACTGCTATTGCAGGAGTTACCTATTTTACCATGTCCAGTAGCCATTTGGGCGGTGCAATGGGGTCTGGTGCCGATGGAACAACCGCGACGGGAACTACCAATACCTGTGGAGGATGTCATTCATCCAAAACGACTACTGCAGTAACAGTAGAAATGGATGATTTGGGAGTCCCTACAACACATTATGTTGCTGGGCATACATATACTATCAAAATTTCAGGAACCAATAATAGTACAACATTAAATTTACCAAAATTCGGTTTCCAACTAACCGTAGTAAAATCTTCAGGAGCAGGTACTACATCAGCAGTAAATGCAGGTACGTTTTCAACCACGTTACCTGCAAACGTACAACTTACCCCAAAATCATCTTTTGTAAAAGTGGACGTTATTGAACACACTACACAAATTGTTGCAGCTACAGGAACAGGAGGAACGGGGACTACTTATGTTGATTCCGTGCATTGGACTGCACCAGCAACAGGAGCAGGGTCTCTGGTAATTTATGGCTGTATCAATGCGGTTGATGGGTTAGGCACTTCAAGTGGCGATGCGTATAACAGTGCAATTCCTGTCACAATTACTGAAAAATTCCCGCTGGAAGAGCAGAATTTAACCAGTAATATCAGCATTAAAGCTTTTCCTAACCCGGTAAGCAATAACCTTAATCTGCAATTAGAAAATGCACAGGCTGGCAATTATACTGTTCAGGTATATGACCTGGGCGCTAAAATTGTAGCTGAAGAAAATATCAATATAAACGGAACAAGCCAGACTGCAAATATCAATACCAGTAAATGGGCCCCGGGCACTTATATGATATCCGTTGAAAAAGATGGCAACAGACAGGTTATTCCGGTGGTGAAACACCCCTGACCCCTCCCGATGAAAAATCGGGACAAGTTCCGTGGAACCTGCTATTAGGCTAATTGCAAAACATTTAACTACAGGCTAAGATTTGGCTTAATTATCTTTTTTGCTTTATAGTGTAAAACATGAAAAGAAAAATGTTTTTAGGGGCCAATAGCAATGTTTTTGAAAATGCAAGATTATTAAGAGAAAATCTTACTCATGCTGAAATATTATTATGGTCTTATTTAAAGCATAAACCACTTGGTTACAAATTCAGAAGACAACACCCTATAAGTATTTACATTGCTGATTTTTATTGTCATTCTTTGAAATTAATCATTGAAATTGATGGAAAGATTCATACAGATATTGATATTCAAAAGCGGGACAGGGAAAGACAAAAATATCTGGAATCTGAGGGTATTTCATTTATGAGATTTACAAATGAAAATGTAGAAAAACACCTTGATGATGTAATCATGGAAATTGAGGGGTTCTTATACTTGCGGCGGGGTAAAATAGTGCAAAAAAATATCACGCAAAGATCGCAAAGTACGCAAAGGTAATTATTTAAAAACGAGCATATTATATAAAAAACAAAGGACGCAAAGCCCTAAATAATGAATGCACTGATTTATCCCGTTTAAAGTATAAAAAAAACTAACCACCAACATTGACCGCAGTAAAATATGGAAGAGTACTTTGAAAATTTTACAAATTAAGACTCTCAATAGAATGATGCAGATAATGGTCTAAACTAAAGCTAAATAGCAGGTTCCCCTTTAGGGGTTCAGGGGTTTATGAAAAAAAAGGTACTCTATATCGAAGATGAATCCCATCTGGCGAAAATTGTGAAAGATACGCTGGAGTTAAAGGGATATGAGGTATTGCATAAACAGGACGGTGTGCGGATAATGGAGACTGTGGGCAGCTTCGTACCTGATATATGCCTCCTTGATGTGATGCTGCCCCATATAGATGGTTTTACGCTTGCCAATCATATCCGCAATATCAATCCAAACCTACCCATCATTTTCCTTACTGCACGGACGCAGACAGACGACCTGATAAAAGGATTTTCTTCCGGAGGTACTGATTATCTCAAAAAGCCCTTCAGTATGGAAGAACTGATAGTGCGGATGGAGAACCAACTGAAAATAATGAACCGCGACGCTTCTGTAATGCAATCACTGCCGGAAGAAGTGTTGCTGAAACAAAATAAATTCTATCCCGGCAGGTTTGAATTGCATACGCCTGCCGGGATAGTAAAGCTATCCAATCGTGAATCCCAGATACTGGGTATGCTGTGCATACATGCCAACAGCACCGTTGACAGAAGGGAATTATTGAATATCGTATGGGGCAATGACTCATTTTTTAATTCCCGCAACCTGGATGTGTATATAAGAAAACTGAGAGGATATTTTGCTGGCGCAGAAGGAATAGAGATAGTGACACTGAAAGGAAAGGGGTATCATTTTGTAGTGTCATAACCTCTTCCGGGAAAGTTTTTTCCATCCATAATATTATTCCAATAACCTTTACCACTCATTTTCAGGGATGTTTTTCGGGAAAAATATCCGATGCACTTCATAATTGATTGAAATTAATTTGGATACTTGCCTTCTTTAATTAAATTTGTGGTATAATTATCACTAAAAAAGCAGAATCGTGGCGTACGAAAACAAGAATTTTGGAGACAATCGGGGTGAAAACCGGGGCGAAAACCGCAATGAGAGTTTGTTCAGCAAACGAATTAAAGCAGGCAAAAGGAGGACTTACTTTTTTGATGTTCGTTCTACCCGTGGAAACGATTATTTTATTACCATTACCGAAAGCAAAAAACGCTTTGACGACAATGGTTATGACCGGCATAAAATGTTCCTCTACAAGGAAGATTTCAATAAATTTCTGACAGGGCTTACGGATACTATCAATTACGTAAAAACAGACCTTATGCCTGATTTCGACTTTGATGCATTCAACCATGATCATGAAAATGAAGAAGGTGGCGTACTGGCCTCTGTTGACCAGCTTTCTGAGGTTGCAGAGGTAACAGAGGTATCAGAAGTTTCAACAGTATCAGAAGTGGCAGGAATAAATGATTCCAGCAGCGTTGACGATTGGAAAATCTGATCCAGCGATGGCTGCAGATTACTAAAAAATACTATTAATATATCCGGCTGTAATAAATGAAACCTTTGCAAGTAAATTGTGAAGGTTTCATTTATTAACAACATGCCCGGATTTATGACCTGTGACTTATTGCTACTTTCAGATACCTCGCTATGGCGATGGCTTTTGAATACAGTAAGTCAAAAGAGGATAGTGTGATTTTGGGAATAGTGGCAGTTCCGGTTTTTATTGTACTGACAGCTATTAAATATTTATTGAGACAAACCCGCATACTGAATTCCGATTCAGCTAAGTTACGTGCGGCTTGTTGCCTTATTCCTTTAGGTATAGCTGCAATTCTATTGATCTTATTAACGGCATCCTCTATATCGCCTACAGTATATGCCGAAAGGCAATCTGCCGCCAGTGGATGATACTCATAATCTTCAATCCCGCTTACCCTGGTACCTGTTATACCGCAACCTGCAGCAAGCGCTTCCATCATTGCCACCGGGGTGCCTTCAAAATCAGAAGTAAGAATAAGAATATCAGATCGGGATAAATACCGTCCCACCTCTTTTTGCGAATGCCAGCCCAAAAATGTAACATATTCCTGTAGTCCTGTTTCTATAAATTTTCTTTCAAGGGCCGTTCTGTCTTTTCCTCCGTCTCCTATAATATTCAGGTGGAACTTTGTATTCTTTATGACCAGTAAACTGCAAATCTTTACAAGATCTCCGGTCCGTTTCTGGTAATCACTTATCCTCCCGGCATAAACTAATTGTAATAAATCGCCGGAATGAATATTAACATCTATTTCAGGCAGGTTTATACCGCATGGGATGGTATATATCCTGGCGGGATCAAATTCCGGAATTCTTTCTTTAGTTATTTTATTGATCCTGCCGGATACACAAATAAGAACAGCGACTTGCTGGTAATATTTTTCTGCGAGGTTATAATAATGCTCCTCGTCTGCATGAAGAACTCCTACCAGGGGGTAAGCCTGAATAAATGCCACGGCCTCCCATATTGTTGCATCATCAGAAACAATGACCGGAGTACCTGGCGGCAACTTAACTAACAGCTTTTTATAAACATATGCACGGTATTCTTTAGTACCAAACTCAAATTCATAACCGGCTTTTGCTTTAATAATATGAATAGCATTCTTTTCTTTTTCCAGTAATTGCAGCATTGTTTCACGCCCTTTGGCAGAAAAAAATTCTTTGGCAGGCTCTATAGTAATAAAATAAACTTCATGGCCATCAGCAGACAATGCTATCGCCGCATCTGCCATCCACCGCGTTACTCCACCTCTGTGATAAGGATGACATAGAAATGCTACTCTTTTCTTCTCATTCATTTATACGGTAACTTAGAAAAGTGAAGGTAATAAAATAAGATCTGAGAGCGCTGTTTTTGATTGTATTTACCATGATCTTTCTGCTATAATAGTTGTCTCATCCTTTAGGTCGGGGTAGGATAAAAGCAATGGTGGCTTTGAGCCAAAATACTCCTGAAGGAAAAGATCGTATTGTATAATTCCGGCTAAAGCCAACTCAAATATTTTCAGTTCCCGACCCAAAGGTCAGGGCAATGAACACAATTTAATCAACTCCAATTTACCATTGTCCTCCCGGAACTAAAAAAAAGTTTTATAATAATAAAATACTACGCCATATTTGCATTCCGATAAGGTAAACTGACTAAATAAATTCAAAAAGAAGAAATGAAAAAATCGCCTGTTATTACATTAGATACAGTGATAGTAAGAAATGACAAGCAATTTATGATAAGCCCCATAGGTGATGAGCTGGTAATGATGAGTATGGAAAACGGGAACTATATTGGTATCAATAATGTAGGAACAGCTATTTGGGCGAAACTTGAAAATCCAAATTCCGTAAAAGAATTAATTAGTTATTTATTAGAAACATATGATATAAGTAAAGAAGAATGTGAAAAGAAAACCCTGAAATATTTAAATGATCTGATGCAGCAAGAAATGCTGACAATTGTGTAGCAGGGAAAAAGTAACAATTGGGTAGTGGTATTTACTTATTTAATTGATCTTATTTTCGGAAATTCACATAAATTAAAACTACAATTCAGTGCATCCTATCCTAATGAAAGTTTATTCATCTAAAATTTTTTGGTGAAAAAACCTAAGTTCAAGTACCAAATGCAACACGCTTAGTCAATTTACGTCCGGGGGTACCCCCGGACGTAAATTGACTAAGAATCCTAAACTTCGTGCTGCTTATGACTCCAAAATTTATTCATCTTAGTCAA